>CAYWYT010000368.1:0-2556 GCA_964462665.1 uncultured Woeseiaceae bacterium
TGGCTGGATTCGCAACGTAATGCGAGTCGCGGGCACCGAATGCGACGCCTCAAATTATCATGAAAAAGCTGGCCTCGATTTCGTGCTGCGCGAATGGCTCGGTGATGGCGCGTCGGGGCAGCTGGGCTACTTCCTGCGTAAAGGCGCTGAAAAAGTTAAGCGTCATCGTCGCACCGATCGAATGGCGCAAGTGGCGTTCTGGATTGGTTTCGCAATTATCGCCGCATTCATATTGATAGGGGCCGACCTCGAAGAATTACTTCGGGATCCGGTGATCATCCTCATGGGCGTCATGCTGTTGCTGGTTGGGGTACGTCAGTCCTACGGCGATAGTGTGGCGGACGCCGAGTTGATCAAACAGTATGAATTCATGTTTAGAATTTTCAGCAACGCCAAAAGACGCATGGACGCCACAGCCAGTGACGATGAAAAACGTAGAATCCTGCGTGTACTCGGCGATGCGGCACTTGGCGAACACGCGCAATGGATTCTGATGCATCGCGAACGATCGCTTGAGCAGGGCGAAATCTTCAGGATGGGCGGCTAGTCGGCCAACGAAAAACGCCCCGTAAGGGGCGTTTTTTTACTTCATTTACTGGTGTTGGCTGGTGATCAGAATCTCCAGGCCAATCCCAATGTCCCCATGTAGACGTCATCAGCATCGTCGATGTCGAAGACCTCATACTCGCCGCGAATTTCTACAGATCCAACAGTAAACCGCAGACCGGCACCGTAAGCCGGGTCACTACCATCTTCGCTGGCGCGCAGGTCGGCGATTACCAGATCCGCATCCCAGGATGCCAGGCCGCCTTTGATGAATAATCCTACGGGGCCCAGGTTTACGCCTGCCAGAGCAAACGCTGAAAATCCCGAAACTGCGATCCCCACATTCTCGCCAAGAACATCTGCAGACGGCGAGCCCAGATCAAAATAGCCAAGCTCCAATCCGAAATCGATAACGGCAAGATCGAAGGCGTAGCCGCCGTATACCTTCCAGGCAAAGTCATCCTCATCAAAATTGATGTCACTGCCGATGCCGGGATCGGCGAGTTCTGCGGATACGGCTGCGTTACCAACACTGGCCCCGATAAATGGTCCGGAGTCGGCAAAGGCTGAAGGGCTCAGGCTAAGGACTCCCAAGCCGAGCAGTGAAGCGATCAATGTTGTACGTGTCTTAGAATTAAACATGGTGAAACCTCTATCAATATTTGCGTTTAGTTAACTAATTAAATAGTCAATGAAATCAACGTACATTATCGATACAGATCACACCGAATCACCTCGATTCCGTCACAAAAATGAAACCGAACAGGGTCCTAAAACTAAGGTAAAAACCAAGAAAAGCGGCCCGTCACGGCCGGCCAAGCCAAATGGCAATCGTAACAATGTGTAACGAATACCCCGGGGCGATATCACCACGTTAAAATCGTTGATATTATTTTCGGCCTCAGTATCTGGAGAGACCCTCGTGCGACTAGTCACGGCTATTATTCTCGCGGTGTGCACCGGCATGGCGCATTCTGCAGAAATCACCGTTCGCGTTCAAAATGCGCCAGTGCAAGGCGTACTCGTATTTCAAGTTTACGACTCGGCCAACACATTTGGTGATTTTCGCGACCCAGTGCGAGAAGTCAGGAACGATATCCGACCGGACAACGTCTACTTGATTCGTGACGTTCCTGCAGGCGATATCGCTATGCTGGTCTATGTCGACGAGAACGAGAACGGTCGCATCGACAAGAACTTCATCGGAATTCCGAAAGAAGCCCTCGGCATCTCGAACGATTACCGACCGAAAGGCCCACCCTCCTTTGACAGAGCGCGGATTGCAGTTTCTGAGGAAGAAGCACTAACTATCGATATCGCAATCTACAAGGTGCTTGGCAAGCGCGGTCGTCTGGGTGTTGGTGCTGGCGTCATTGGACGCAGCAGCCCTTACGTCGGCTCCGATACAACGGTATTGCAACCCATCCCGGCAATCACCTATAACGGCGAGCGACTGCAATGGCTCGGCCCGAATCTGCAATATGGGTTGGTCGGAACAGGTCCATGGCGGCTCGCCGCATCTGCGTCGTACCGAATTGGCGTGTATGAGGAAGAAGACAGTCTCGCTCTTGCCGGGATGGAAGATCGGGAAAGTACGCTGATGGCCGGCCTGGGTTTTCGCTATGAAATCCCGGGTGGCGTGAATTTTTTGTTGCGTTATGAACATGATGTACTGGACAACATTGGCGGCGGATCGGCGACAGCAAGACTCTCCAAGGGCTTTCAGGCTGGTCGGTTTCGATTTACGCCGCAACTGCAAGTCAATTGGCTGAGTGCGGACCTTACGAATCACGACTTCGGTGTTGCAGCAGAAGAAGCAACGTTTGCGCGCCCCGCTTACAACACGGGTAGTTCGATTAGTTACGAAGCGGGCCTTAGCAGCTTCATCGAACTAACAGAGGATTGGCGCATCTTCCTTAGTATCTCTGCCGAATTCTTACCGAGTGCAATTTCCGACAGTCCGATTGTTGCGGACGATCAAGTAATCAAAGGCTTCGCTGCGATCACCTA
>CAYWYT010000369.1:0-2548 GCA_964462665.1 uncultured Woeseiaceae bacterium
TTCGATTCCGCCCCTGGCCACCATTCTTTTCTGTGTGTCGGTGGGGTAATTGGACGTCGACGTGCTGACCATAAGCCTTTCGCCATTGTCCTTTGGCGAATTTCGTAATAGCCCGCGGGCACGCCTGGGCGCTCGTCGCCATTAAATGAGACTGTAACCCAATATGTTGATGGACTACGGCTGGTCGTCGTCAATGATGTCTACGCGAACCGTGGCAATTCGCTCGATTTTTCCGTGCTCAGCATTTCGAAGTTCGAGATTGACGAAAAACGATTCTCTTGGCTCGGGCACGCTGTCATTGATCAGCGGAACATGGAGTATGTTGTCCTCCCCGAGCGACGCGCCGGTCATGATTCGTTGCTTCCCGGCAATAAAGTCCTGGTCGGCAATTGCCGTGCCTTCGCTCGTCCACCACGTCAATTGCATTGTGGAATTTGTGTTGTGCTGTAGCGCAATACGTGCCACAGCGTCGCGCTCGGATACTGAGACAAAAGGATCGACGACAATCATGTCGGTTTCTGCCTGCGTTGAATCAGCATCGGTACCAGCCAACACTTCGCTCGCTTTTTCGTCTGTGGCCTCGTCGACCGTGTCCGTCATGTTCTCGACTGTCAGTGGTTCAGCAGGCGCAGGCTGATCGTTCGTTTTCTCTGCGGCCGTTACACTTTCCTCGATGGCATTCGCGGGTTCCGATTCAGAATTTTTCTCTTCCGAATCTGCCAGCGCCGTCTCAATAGAAACTGTAGGTTCTGTGGCTGGCGAATCGGCAATGGGAATACCACGATCCGCTAATGCTGGTTGGCCAGGATCCGTTGTCCGCACATCGGTAACTCCATTACCGTATTTGCTTAATCCGATATCCATCGTTTCATCAACGTAGCCAATCACATTCGTAAAATGCTCTTGCGGCTGGCCGTAATAAGTCCAGGCGGCCAGTCCGGCGAGCAACGTTCCCAGGAATGCTGTCCGCAGGCGGTGTCCTCCATTGTGGCGCGATCGCGATCCTGTCAGGTCATCTTCGTTCCAGGAAAACGGATCGACGGCCGCAACTGGCGCTGCAGTTGCGCTGCACTGAACAGGTACAGCCACCTCGGCGATCGACGGTGCTTCTTCCACCGCAGCATAGATATCGGTCTCGTCAATTACCGGCTGATCGGTTGCCGGTCGCAGACGCTCTGTGCCCAGGATACCGAAGTCGCGCATGAAATCTGTAACGGAAGACGTCCGCTTCTCGCGCTCAAACGACAACGCGAGGCGAAGTGCATTCCATTCGTCGTCAGACAGCGAAGCGATACGGTCGGCTTCGAGCCCCGCCAACCTTGCTTCGCCAGGGAGGCAGTAGTTGAACGGGTGTTTTCCGGACAGCAGCTCGTATGCCAGGCAAGCCAGGCCAAAGACGTCGTCCTGGACGGTGCAGCGATCGGAAGGTTCGCTCATTGCGGCGCCACGGATTATCGCATCGTCGGAGGCCAGCGGCACGACATCCAGAAGCCGGGCCTGGAGGTCTTCGCCAACGAATACGTTCCTGATCGTTACATTGCCATGCACGATGTCCTTCGCGTGCAAATGTCCAAGTGCCTCACCTACGCCGCGAATCACCGGTTTTACTTCGTCCGGCGGCAGCGTCTCCGCGCTATCTAGCAACACACGCAGTGAGGCGCCCTCAAGGAGCTCCATAGCGAGGAAGCCGAACTTGCCGTCGCGGCCGAATTGCAGATAATCGACGATGTTCGGGTGAGCGCCGGCTTTGAGCATCGAGTAACCCAGGCTGAGCTTGTTGAATAGCTTGTTGTTACCAACAATGCTTTCAGGAATCATTTGGATCGCCGCGTGCTGTTCGACGCCGAGTTTTTCGAATCTTTCGTCAATCGCCGCGAATATTTCTCCGAGCCGCCCCTGCCCGACCCGGGCAATCATGCGGTAGCGGCCGCCTATCAGATGCCGGTCTGTGCGAAATGTTTCCGCACTGTGTTTGATTGTTGCTGTTGTCATTCCTGAATTACCGGGTCCTCGTCAAAGACCAAAGGACCACTAAGAACGCTGGTTTACGGGCTGCCGGTGAGTGAATCTGCGGGTCGGGCGGAGTCTAGCATCGACCCGGCGAACGGAAACCGGAAAAATGTCTGGAATTCGCGACAGTAATTACGTTCGCTGACAAAAACTCGCTAACTCCTAAACAGTTAGAAACGATACTTCCAGTAAATCTTCGAGCACTTTTTTCGAGGCCGTACGGGAGGTCGGGGCGTCTCCGTCTGAATCACGCGCCCCATCTCGCGCTTTCTTTATATTCGACAAGCGCCGGTACCAGTGCCCACTTTGGCGCCCAAACCAGGGTCGTCTACCGTCACTCTGAGCATCTACTGCGTCGCGAACCTGAAGCACTACGTGCTCTTGGATTATCTAGAGTCATGATGAATCGCAAAATCGCCGCCGAGGCATGTTCTATATAAACGGTGGCCTCTCGTGTCTCGGCACAAACTGATGAAGGACGCGGTTGCGCGCTTGTTGTAGCATTGATTCAGATGTTTGGGGGATGACTGAATGAACG
>CAYWYT010000370.1:0-2544 GCA_964462665.1 uncultured Woeseiaceae bacterium
GACTGCGATGTCGGCCGTATAGCCCTGCAGGTCTTCAGTTTCCGAGTAGATCGCATTACCCGATAGCCAACCGGACTTTCGCTCATGGCTCTCTTCAAACTCGGCCTCTCGACCACCCTGGATGCGGATACCGCCTGCGCTGGTCATAACTAGCTGGTCAGTTGCACCGATTGCCGAGCCGGTTAACTCAATATCACCGTGTTCGGTGATCAACACCACCGTCGCTGCATTCAGTTCACTGCCAACATTACGGCTTTGAAACGACCGCTTCGAACTAACGGATTCACTTAAAAAGCCGCTGGCGCTGTCTTTACGCGACATCGACTCGCTGTCACTGACAGCATCGATGGTGATCGACCCTGCCTTCAACGACAGGGAGTCGACGGCGATCAATCTCGAGCCAGAGATCCCTGTATTACCTCTAGTCAAAATGACGATATCCTGACCATTGATCAACGATGCCACATGCGTGGTCGACGACTCTTTGAAATAATCATTGTCATCACCGGCCGCAAAGCTTTCGGATTGACTGCTCGCATTGATTGCGATAGCAGCGGCATCCAGCTTTACCATACCTCCCGAGATGATCGAACCTTCAATATCGATATTGCCAGCCGCCTCGAGATTTACCTCACCACTGGCCTGAACAACCCCGGCCTCGCCCAGCAATTCTGCGGACAGTGAGACATCACCCTGATCGAGTGTGTAATCGTCGCGCTGGCGTCGATGAATAATGTCGCCACCGCTGGTGATATCGATGTTTTCGGCCTCGATCCGGCCTGACAGGTTGCTAATATCTTTTTTGGCCGACAATCGAAGATCTTCCTGTGCTCGCAGCAATCCCCGATTTTGGATGCCATGATCGGCGGTAATCTCCAGGCTCGCGCCACTTGCGATCAAGCCCGCATTGTCGAGCGCTGCGACTTTCAATCCTGTCGCGTTACCAGCAATAATTCGGCCACCGCGAACCTCCGAACCTGAACCATTAGCGAGGTATACCATCGGCACCAGCACCTCCTCGCCCTCAATGCGATGCTTTACCAGCCACACGATATCGCGGGTTAATCGATTGATCTGGGTAGTGTTGAGCGCAATGCCCGGCAGGAGTTCTAGCGATCGATGCGCTGTTAGCGCGTTATCCATCAGATACTGAAACTGCTGACGATCATCAGTGATCGCGCTATCGAGAAAGCGCCTGCCGGTCAGTGCAAAGACATTATCGCGAATCAATTTTGATTCATAAAATGCATCACCGAGAAGTTTCAAGGTCCGATTCGGTGCGTAGTCGAGCCGATCCAGTAGATAGCCACTGCCAACGGATAGATCAGAGCCAGTGCTGGCCAGACCCGAGCCGGTGTTAAATTGTGCAAAACCGGTAAAACGCGGATTGGTTTCGATCAGGTAACGGCTCTGCGGGTCCGATGCACGCACAAACAAACCAAAGTCATTGTTCGGTAAGTCTATTGCGGACTTACCATAATCCATGGGGTCGGGTTTGGCCGTCGAGATGTATTTCCCCTGCAAAACGCCAGAGTTGACGACCGACCCGCCAACCCGCCCCTTTATTCGCCTCCCTGCCTGAGTGACCGTGTTGGCACTGACTGCTTTGGTGCGCGTAACCGCAATGTATTTACTATTCCCTTTAGATGAATATTTATCTTTGCTACGCCAGTTGCGATCATGATCGGCATAGGTGTAGTACTGGTAATCGGTAACCGTCTTCGCTATTGATGAGGCAACATTGTTAAAGCTATTTGATACGTCGAAACTAATGTCACCGGCGGCCGCGGTAACCGAATTATGATTGTTGTAATCATCAACATGGATATTGAGATTCCTGCCACTGTCAATAAAAGCGGGCGTGGTGATCGAGTGATCAACCAGACGGGTTTCAATGGCATCAAATCGCGCACTGCGGTTGTTGCGGATATCCGCTTCGTTATCGGCATACAGCAAAGGCGCCTGCTTATTCAACCGCTCAAGCACGTTCTTGACCCAGCGTTCGCGAGCTTTGGATCGGTGCTTGGTGTAACCGCTGCTATAGGCCAGATCAATGGTCATCGCATCGCTGACCTGACTGACTTCGCGTCCATTTCCGAGATCAAAATAGACCGTGGTGTAACTCAGATCAGCGATGCCCAGGTTGTCGACTCGCCGAGCATGGATATCGATATCACCCTGTAAGCTCTGCATTACCCCAAGGCGATTGATTATGTGCCCGCTCTTGCCCTGCTCACTCTTACCCTGCTCACTATGGGCCGCCAGCAATAGATCGTCGACTGCGAAAACAATCGCATTCTCCGAATTCAGTAACGTGTCACGCACGTACAGGTGAGTATCCCCGGCAGAAAACAACGAGGCCTCGTTAACCAGGCTATTTGAATCCACCTGCAACAGTTCTCCAGAATTAATCAGGCCCCGGTTCAACAGATCGACAGACGCGATCTTTATTCGCCGACTGGCCATGATTTCACCGGTATTGGCTAATTGCTCAGTCTCAATCTGCAGCTCACCCCAATCGTTCAGCTGGCCATCGGAATTGAG
>CAYWYT010000371.1:0-2541 GCA_964462665.1 uncultured Woeseiaceae bacterium
GGCAAGTTTCTTGCCGAAGCAGGTACCCGAGACGCTTTCGGCCACGCCCAACTTGGCGGCGTCGCGCCGGTAGTCGCCAGCATGGTGCGGGACAATCTTGGCTACAAATACCACTATGCGGTTGCCGACTATTTGCAACGCTCTGCACGGCATATCGCGTCAGCGGTAGACGTGAAGCAAGCCTATGCCGTTGGTAAGGCCGCCGTTAAATACGCACTGCAAGGGAAAACCTCTGTCATGCCAGTGATCAAGCGCATTTCCGACAAGCCGTACCGCTGGCGCATTGAGTCCGCCCCGCTGGCCCGTATTGCGAACAAGGAAAAAATGCTGCCTAAGCGTTACATAACGACGGACGGCTTTGGTATTACGCCAGCCGCCAGACGCTATCTGGAACCGCTGATCTACGGTGAAGATTATCCGCCATATATCAAAGGCTTACCGAATTATGTCACACTCAAAAACGCCTCTGTGAAGCCGCTGCTGAAGACTAAATTTGTGGTATGATGCGCGCCCGGCCAAGCCGGAAATAACAATAATAATTGGGAATTTCAAAGCGAACGAAACCCGTACGGCGGCGATTCAAGCGGCGTCGGCGGATTCGTTCGATCTACAACTAGTTCGATTTACACCTAGTAAATTTGGAGAGATTTAATGACCGCAATCACAACTGAGATGGCCTTGTATCTGTCAATCGGTGCAGGTGCCCTCGCCATCGCGTTCGGTTTTGTATCGGCGCAATGGATTCTCAAGCAGCCTGCCGGCAACGAACGCATGCAGGAAATCGCGAAAGCAATTCAGGAAGGCGCAAACGCGTACATGGTTCGCCAATATCAAGCTATTAGTGTGGTCGGCATTGTGCTGTTCCTGGCACTTGGCTTTGCGCTCGGCTGGAAAACCGCCGGCGGTTTTGCGATTGGCGCAATCTTCTCCGGTTTGGCCGGCTTTATCGGCATGTTCGTGTCCGTGCGCGCTAACGTGCGCACCGCGCAAGCAGCGACGCTCGGCGTCAATCCGGCACTCAACGTTGCGTTCCGCGGTGGAGCGATTACCGGCATGTTAGTGGTCGGTTTGGGCCTGTTAGGTGTAGCGGGCTATTACCTCGTGCTGACCTCAATGGGTACGTCGATGGACGACACAATCCATGCGCTCGTCGGGCTCGCGTTCGGTGGTTCGCTTATTTCCATCTTTGCTCGACTTGGCGGCGGCATTTTCACCAAGGGTGCTGACGTTGGTGCTGATCTGGTCGGTAAGGTTGAAGCAGGCATTCCTGAAGATGATCCTCGCAATCCAGGTGTTATCGCCGACAACGTTGGAGACAACGTTGGTGATTGCGCGGGCATGGCGGCTGATCTGTTCGAAACTTACGCAGTTACAATCATCGCCACGATGCTGCTTGGTACCCTCGTTATTGGCAGCTACGGAATGGACGCGGTCATGTACCCGTTGGTACTGGGTGCTGTCTCTATCGTTGCTTCAATCGTAGGTTCGCTCTTCGTCAAAACATCTGACGGTGGCAAGGTCATGGGCGCGTTGTACAAGGGCATGATCGTTTCTGCCGTACTCGCTGCAATTGCGTTTTACTTCGTGACCGACATGATGATGGGCGACACGGGCGCCGCATCAAATATCTTCTACTCAACGTTGATCGGACTTGGGCTTACCGGCGCATTGGTCGTCATCACTGAGTACTACACCAGCACCGAGTATGCGCCGGTCAAAACCATCGCGAACGCATCCTTGACGGGTGACGCGACCAACATCATTGCCGGTCTGGGCATCTCAATGAAAGCGACCGCGTTGCCGGTACTCGTAGTTTGCGCCAGCATCTGGGGCGCATTTCAGCTCGCACCTGAGGGTGTTCCGATGGGCGGTCTGTATAACATCGCCATCGCCGCCACAGCGATGCTGTCGATGACCGGTGTGATTGTCGCGCTCGACGCATTTGGTCCGATCACGGATAACGCAGGCGGCATCGCAGAGATGTCTGAGCTACCTGCAGAAGTTCGTAAGATTACCGATCAGCTCGACGCTGTAGGTAACACCACCAAAGCTGTTACAAAGGGCTACGCTATCGGCTCTGCCGGTCTGGCCGCTTTGGTTCTGTTCGCCGACTACAACAACGCATTGGGCGTAGCAGGCAAAGGTGTGACCTTCCTGCTGAACGACTATCGCGTCATCATCGGTCTGTTCATCGGCGGCCTCGTGCCGTACCTGTTCGGTGCCATGGCGATGGAAGCCGTTGGTCGCGCAGCCGGTGCGGTTGTTACCGAAGTACGCCGTCAGTTCAAGGAAATCCCCGGCATCATGGAAGGCACCGGCAAGCCCGACTACAGTCGTGCGGTCGACCTGCTAACCAAAGCTGCGATCAAGGAAATGATTATTCCTTCCTTGCTGCCAATCGCCGTACCTCTGCTCGTTGGCTACTTCCTGGGTGCAGAAGCGCTTGGTGGTTTGCTGCTCGGCACGATCGTCACTGGACTGTTCCTCGCGATCTCAATGACCGCGGGTGGCGGTGCGTGGGACAACGCCAAGAAGTACATC
>CAYWYT010000372.1:0-2530 GCA_964462665.1 uncultured Woeseiaceae bacterium
TCATCACCTGCCCATTGTCGACGATGACGGCCAGCTCGTTGGCCTGATTACTTTGTCGAATCTGCTGGCAGCAACTGACTCGATTTTACGCGAGCAGGAAAATCGTATTCACGCCAGCGAGATTCTGATTGAGGACGTTATGGTCACTGACCTCGCGACGATCGACGAGCAAGCCGGCCTGCGACAAGCAGCCCTGTTTCTCGAGAAGCACCGCATCGGATGTTTGCCGGTCGTCACCAATGGTGAACTAAAAGGTATTATTACCGACACGGATTTCGTGGCGATTGCGATTAATCTCCTCGAACAGGTCGAAGACAGTGAACCGGTGGAAGAGCAGTACGCTTAGCTCGTCGCTTCAGTTTGTCTGCTATCGATAGCGTGCTGCGCGTCTCGCTCCGAGCCCAACAAGATTGCTATCCAGCGAGTGCGCTCGTCGCGCTCCAGACCCATTTTCAGGGTCATCGTCAGCGGCACCGACAACAGCATGCCGACCGGGCCGAAAATAAATCCCCAGAAGACCAGGCCGACGAAAATAACCAATGGCGAAACCCCTACGCCGTAGCCCATAAGACGCGGTTCCAGAAAATTGCCGAACACAACATTGATGCCCGCATAACCAAGTGCGGTAGCAGATGCCTCGCTCGGACCAAGCTGCACCAGCGCGAGTAGTACGGCAGGAACTGCGGCGATAATCGAGCCTATGGTCGGCACATAGTTGAGCAAGAAAGCGAGCATCGCCCATAACAACGGGAAATCAACGCCGAGGCTCCAGGTCAACAAACCGGCCAGCAGGCCTGTAGCCAGACTCATGATCGTCTTGATGCCTAGATAATTTCCCAGATTGGCGAGAAAAATGCCTAACCGAGCTATCGACTCATCGCTGCGGCCAAATGCGGCCGTGACTTTGGTCTCGGCGGTCGATGCCTCCAACAAGATAAATACCATCGTAAAGAAGATAAGGAATGTATTGGTGAGCACGTCTTTGATAGCGTTCAGGATAGTCGCGGCCAGCCCCATCGCCCAACCCGGGTCGATCATGTCACTAAGGCTCTGAATAGCGTCATCGCCATCGACGTGTTCAGAAATAAAATCAAATGCGCCCTTGATGATTACGTCGAGTCGTTCCTGATAGCTTGGCAAAGCCGCTGTGAAGTCAGCAACCGATGTTCCCAGGATCGCGGCAAGTATCGCTAGTATCAGCATGATCGTCGAGACAATAGTTAGTGCAGCCAGAATCCCGGGAACGCGCTTGCTTTGCATCCAAAGCATCGGCCGCACAGTAATCAGCGCCAGGAATACCGCTACCAGGAATGGAACGAGCAACGCTTTGGCCATTTGCAGGCCATAGATGATGATGATGACCGCCGCAAAACTTACGACCCGGCCAGCACTATTTACGCTGCTGTCGCTCAATTCGCACTCATCAGTTAGCACTTTTCGGCGTGTACAGCTCCGCCTCTTCTTCGGTCAATTGCTCGATCTTTAGTGTCCAGCGAGCCATCGAAGAGCTGATCCGCAATTTGTAACGGCCGCCAGTGTGAAACAGCCGCACACCATTGCTCCGATAGGTAACATTATTACGGGTACCGCTTTTGATGCCACCCACAAACTGACCTGTCACCGCATCGATGAGAACGATATCCAGTGCTACGCGATAGTCGTAATCGCTATCAAGACGCCAGTCCAGAATCCAGGGCGATTCAACGCTGAACGCAGCTGTCGTGCTATTGCCGGAGCCTTTAAATTCCCTGACCAGTTCGCTCGCGGTGACGACGGTACTCGCCGTCGCGAGTAGCGTGAGCGCAATAAATCGAACAATTCCTGTCATTCGGCACATCCTCTTTTGCAAAGGTTACCGTATCTGTGACTCGCTATAGCAATTTTTGTTGCGGGTCTCAGCACTCTCCCGACATCACCGCGACCCACTCACTGATCAGTGCAACCCCCTCAACATGTATCGCGCTACGCCCGAGCTCAGGCATGGCGATAGCTGGGTCAGTATGCTGCATCCGGTAAACCAGAATGGAGTCGTCGGGACGACCCGGATAAATATCGTAGGGGCGGTCGCCACTGCCGCGACCGACTGCAACCGGCGTCTTGCACACTCCAAAGTTTCGGTCGACAGGCGCATCAATATTCAGGTGTAGCGCGGAAGTATCCGCGGCTCCTGTCGGGTTGTGACAATGCCCACAGTTTGCATCAAGGTAGGCGCGCGATCGCTGCTGCAGCGAAGCAATCGCAGCTGCCGGCATGTCAGGGGCGCCCTGTAATAGCCCACTTCTCATCCAATGTGCTATTTGACTGTCGTTGTCGCCCCACCACGTGTAACTACGATTCAGCTGCCACGCTTTCGGTCCAAGCGGTCGCAAGTCCCCGGCGCTGTGGTTCGGTCTATGACAGCCGCTGCACTGATTGGCATCGGGCACGACATAGTTTATGCCTTGCTGCGTGCTGGCGCCGCTTAGTTCTATTGCACGAACGTCTCCGGCTATCTCAAGCGTTGCATCCGTTTGCGCTGCATTCCAGACAT
>CAYWYT010000373.1:0-2520 GCA_964462665.1 uncultured Woeseiaceae bacterium
ACCACCATGGTCGCCTTGCTACCGCAATGGCATATCGCCTTTAGCTCTTTGAGATTGTCCGACCAGGCGAGCAGATACTTGCTGCCCTCGAATGGCTCGCCACGAAAATCGGTACGCAGGCCGTAGGCGAGAACAGGAATTTTCAGCTTGTCAGTCACGTCGCTGAGTTGGAATACCTGCTCCTTGGTCAGGAACTGAGCCTCATCAATGAGCACACAATTCAGCGGATCAGGTTTGCAGGCCGACTCAACCACGGTAAAGAGATCGTCCTGCGGCTGAAAAGTCACCGCCTCCGCCTCGATACCAATTCGTGAAGTAACCTTGCCACTGCCGTAGCGATCGTCAAGATCCGGCGCAAGCACCAGCGTGCGCATGCCGCGTTCTTTGTAGTTGTAGCTCGATTGCAGAAGCGCCGTGGACTTGCCAGCGTTCATCGAGGAATAGTAGAAGTATAGTTTAGCCATCGGGCGATAGTTTGCCGCAACACGGCGCCTATCTCCAGACTGTCTGGCCGGTTATCGGCAAATATTCAGGCCGGAATCAGGTGACGCAACACGTGGCGCAAATTGCGGCGCCGCGGTTTGATGCACGCGGCGCAGAGCGATCGCGGTGTATGCCGTTCTGACAAGATCTGCGGCACCGGAGTAATTTTGCCGGCGCGTAGACAACTGCTGCAAATAACCAGGTCAGACATTAATCCGAGTAGTCGGTAGTCGATTGTGCCGTGCGACTTTTCGGTTTTCATTGTGCATCTCCGTGGGACTTACTTTGTTGTCCCAAAATGCACATCGAATGTCTAGTAACTCATTGGTTTATATCGAAAACTGTGAACCGATTAACACTTGCGATGCGACTGACGACGCTTTTTCTCAATCTGCAAGGTAAGGGGAGCCAAAGGGCGTTTATACTTGCGACCCCGCTCCGCTTAGATAACACCATGTCCGAAGGATCCGATCGCCTCAAAGGAAGCTCGTTGCAACCGCTGCGTGCCCTCTTCCCGTACGTACGACCGTACAAGACCACGCTGTTGTTCGCGATTGCGGCATTGTTGCTGGCTTCGTTAGCGCAGCTTGCACTGCCGATCGCAATACGATTTCTGATCGACGGCGGACTGCTCGCCGAAAACTCGTCGAGCATTGACCGGTATTTTCTTGGCTTGTTTGTCGTGGCCATGGCGTTTGGCCTGTTTTCGGCCTTGCGTTTTTATCTGGTCACTTGGCTTGGAGAACGAGTCGTAGCGGACCTGCGGAATGCAGTTTATCGGCATGTGATTCGACTGGACCCGACCTTCTTCGAGATCACCAAGACGGGCGAAGTCCTGTCTCGTCTCACAACGGATACGACATTGATTCAGTCCATATCCGGCGCCGGCCTGTCCATCGCATTGAGATCCTCTCTGAATCTCATTGGCGCCACGATCATGCTGGCGGTAACAAGCCCGCGGCTAATGGGGATGATCCTGTTGCTCGTGCCGCTGGTCATCGCCCCGATCATTCTCATTGGCCGCCGGGTGCGCACACTGTCCCGCGACAGTCAGGATCGCGTTGCCGACACCAGCGGACTTGCAGGCGAAACACTGAACGCGATTTCGACGGTGCAGGCGTACACGCTGGAGGGGCTCCAGAGCGAACGATTTGCGGACGCAGTGCAGGTGGCGTTTCTAACAGCCGTGCGTCGGATCCGGGTGCGCGCGTGGCTGACCGGCACGGCGATCTTGTTCATTTTCGGCGCGGTCACGTTCGTTCTCTGGATCGGGACCAAGTCGGTGATGGCAGGCGAGATGAGCGGCGGAGAACTGGGGCAGTTTCTGCTGTATACGATCTTTGTCGCCGCATCTGCGGCGGGACTCAGTGAAATGTGGGGTGAGGTGCAGCGTGCCGCCGGTGCCATGGAGCGACTCGTCGAACTGCTGGAAACAGAGGCAGACATTGTCACGCCGTCACCACCTTTGTCGCTGCCCGAAAATGGTGACGGCCGTATTCAAATTGAGCGCCTGGCGTTTCGTTATCCGTCGCGACCCGACATCTTTGCCATCAACAACTTTACGCTCGACGTTGCCAGCGGCGAGACGTTGGCGATCGTTGGCCCGTCCGGGGCCGGAAAGACGACCTTGTTTCAGCTACTGCTGCGCTTTTACGATCCCGAATCAGGAAGCATCAGCGTAGACGGCGTCGACATCAGCAAAGTGGCACCCGAGTCCGTGCGTGCCCGCATCGGGCTGGTCCCGCAGGAAACGGTTATTTTCGGCACCAGCGCAAAAGAAAACATTGGCTACGGCCGCCCTGGCGCTAGTGATCACGAAATTGAGCAAGCCGCCAAGGCAGCGGCCGCTGATGAATTTATTCAGCAGCTTCCCGATGGCTACAACACCTTTCTCGGCGAACGCGGTACGCGGCTCTCCGGAGGACAACGGCAGCGCATTGCAATCGCGAGAGCCATCCTCAAGGACCCACCTATTCTCTTACTCGACGAAGCAACCAGCTCTCTGGATGCCGAAAGCGAACGCATGGTGCAGAACGC
>CAYWYT010000374.1:0-2515 GCA_964462665.1 uncultured Woeseiaceae bacterium
AGTTCTCCAATGTCGATGCGGAAATCTGGGGTACCGACATCGCATGGAAGTTTGACCTGGCCGACAAGTGGTTTCTCGATGGCATCGCAAGCTACAGCCGTGGCAAGCGGACGGACGTCAGCGACAATCTTTATCGGCTGGCTCCGCTCAACGGCAGTCTTGGCCTGACCTACGCCGCAGACTCCTGGTCGATCAAACCGGAAGTGGTGTTCTACGCAAAGCAGGACAAAGTTTCTGCGTTCAACAATGAACTCGCCACACCCGCTTATGAGCTGGTCAATGTTACGTTTGCGTGGAGTCCGCTGGAGTCGTTACGCCTGGAAGCGCGGATCGACAACCTGCTCGATGAGACCTACCAGGATCATCTGGTCGGCATCAATCGCGCCATGGGTTCGGATATTCCGGTTGGTGTGCGTTTGTACGGCGCTGAACGGACAGTTAGTGCCGGGGTAATCTTTAGCTTTTGAGGTTCAGTCGCGGCGCCAACCATACTCTTTCGCCATGCGCGTGAATCGCTCGATATTGTGGTTGACCTGAGCGTCCGTTTGCTCCGAGCAGTCTCCGATAATCGGCAGATCTCGAAGAATCTTGCTGTCGGGATCAATGATGACGCGCGCGGCAGCATGCACAGGAAGCGACCCGGACTCGCTGGAAACTTCGACAACGGTTACCTTGCCGTCGACACTCACGGAGACTGGCATTGGGAACGGGCGACCGCCGGGTACGGACCAGTCGAGATCGAGTTGTCCGTTTGCGCGGGACACGTTCAATTTGGGCATCCCGATTTCGCGAAGATACGTCTCGACCAGCCAGGTAACATCCTCGCCCGCTTCTTCCGACATGATGCGGATGAAATCCTCGGTCGTGCGATAGCGCGATTGGATCGGATAGGCCAGCGACCACGGCTCTGCGGTGGCATAGATAAGCCGGCGCGTCCCTGCCCAGAAGGCCTCGTCACCGATATAGTTTCTCAGGGTGTGCAGCGTCCACGCGCCCTTCGTATAGATGTCGCGATTGTCGAACGCTTCGCCCACATCCGCGACCTCCGGATTCACGACCGGCAGGCAGTGTTCATTGTTTCCATAGGCGCTGTACATGATGTCGAAGTAGCCCATCTTGCCGACGGTTTCTTCCGCGTACACGGCCTGCATGTAACTGGCATAGCCCTCGTGCAGCCAGGAGTCTTCCGGTCGGCCATGCGTCATTACGTTGCCAAACCACTCGTGCGCAAGCTCATGGTGCAGTAGCGAGTCGAAGCCATGCTTGCCACGTTTGAACTGCTCGCCGTAGCCGTTGATCGTTTGATGCTCCATACCGAGATGCGGCGTTTCGACGAAGCCTACCTTTTCATCTCCCCACGGATAGGGGCCGATCATCCGTTCAAAGAATTCGAGATCGGCCACAGCGTCTGTATCGAGAAGCTTGCGCGCTTTGTCAGCGTTCTTTGGCAACGCCCAGAACTGCACAGGATAGGTCGTGCCGTTGATGCCCTCATAGCTGCGCTCGACGAGCTCGTAGGGCCCACCGTTAATCGCGATTGCGTAGCCCGCATACGGGTGGCGCGACGTCCAACGCCAGGTGTCAAAGCCGTCATCGCCTTCCTCAAAGCCCGCGAGAACCCCAACTGAAACGACTGTTACGCCGCGTGGCGCAGAGATAGCGACCTCGACACCCTCGTCGGGCTTATCGGCGAAGGTGTCCTTGCATGGCCACCAAAGATCGCAGCCTTCGGTCTGCACCGCCGTTGCAAACCAGGGTGTGCCTTCCACCTCGGACCAAACGAAGCCGCCATGCCATGGCGGCGCGAGTGCTACGTGCGGTTTTCCGCCATAGGAGATCGAGACTGTTGCCCGGTCTCCCACATTCAGGCGCGCAGGCAGAGCAACAGTGAATGAGTCTTCGTCTCGACTAACAACCAGCGCGACGTCGTCGAGCGTTGCGCCGTGGATGTCGAGGCCGGGATCGAGATCGAGTTCGATGGCCGCAAGCGGTTCCAGCGCTTCAAACATGACGTCGACCGTGCCTTCGATCGAGCGCGTTGCCGGCATCACCCGAATGGACAACGCATAGTGCTGCACATCAAACGCACGCTGGAGCGGCGACATTGGTTTGCCAGTCTTCACTGTTTCGGGATGAACATCGCCCGCGAAGGGCTCGCCACGCGCGGCAGCCTCAAGCGCGACGATCACCTGTGATGGAGCCGCCATGTCCTGCGCTACAGTTTTCGGCTCGGGAGTGCACCCGATCACAATTGTGATCAGGGCGGCGCTCACAGCGATTCGTTGCAATTGGATTGTCATCATCTAAGACTTCCTTGTTCCCGCCACCAGGCAGTTAGCGTAACCCGTATCGTTAAGGAATGACCGACAACATATCGATACTTTTGTGCGTGGTATCGCTGTCGCAGGTGATTCGCAATTCGTGATCGCCTGGGGACAGCCCCAGTCGTTCAAAGACTTTCACGTAGTACTGCCCTTCTTTGCTCGCGTCGCTAAAAAGGTCGACGACGCTCTGC
>CAYWYT010000375.1:0-2498 GCA_964462665.1 uncultured Woeseiaceae bacterium
ATCAAGATAAACGCAGATTTTTTTTCCAAACCGTAAGGTAGAGCCAAATTGGATAAAGCCGTCGCCGGTGTATTCGCCGCAGTTCCCACTCCGTTTTCAGATAACGATGAGCCAGACTTTGAACTGTTCATGGAGCATTGTGATTGGGTCATCGACAAGGGCTGCGATGGTTTAAACGTCCTTGGCTCAACCGGAGAGGCCAATTCGCAGACCGGTAAGGCCCGCGCCAGTATCATGCGCGCCGTATCGGAGTCGTCACTAAACCGCGCCGCGCTAATGGTTGGGACCGGGACGCCGTCCTTAGGCGAGACCATTGAGCTAACCCGGCTTGCCGCGGATCTGAATTTTGACGCCGCATTGATCCTTCCGCCGTATTACTACGCCCCCGTATCCGATGACGGCTTGTTCAGCTATTTCTCTCGTGTAGTCGATGCTATCAAAGACAGTGATATCGGCATCTATCTGTACAACTTTCCTCAGATGACGGGGTTGACCTTTTCGCCGGAGCTCGTCGCACGTCTGCTTGAGTCCTTTCCGTCACACATCAGGGGTATGAAAGATTCCTCCGGTGACTTGCAGTACACGAACCATATGGCGGCGACCTTTGCCGGCGCTTTCGATGTTTTCCCTGGCAGCGAGGGGCCGCTGCCGGATGTCGCGGAGTTCGGTTATGCCGGTTGTATCTCGGCATCTGTAAATGCGACCGCCGAGCAAGCTGCACGAATTTGGCGGGAGCGCGACAGTGTCACCGATCAGGAGATTGCTGAGCTACGCGAACTGCGGACGGCGATCCAGTCGGTACCGATGGTCGCTGCCGTCAAGTCACTGACCAGCATGCGAACGGGCGAGCAACGGTGGCGACGTATACTGCCGCCATTGTCCGCGTTGAACGATGTGCAGGAGGAATCGATGCTAGCCGTTGCCAATCGACTTGGATTTTCCTCCGCGGCTGCCGAAGCGGTATAGGTGCTGACACGGGCGACAATAGTAATAGTCGCCGCGTCGCTCGCTGGCTGCGCGATAATCAAGAATGAGCCTGACTCAAGTGCTATGCCGAGCACGACCAATTGCCCAAGCTCTGCAACGTCCGTCGGCATAGACGGTTGCGAGATTCTGGCGGTAGGTGATCGTAGTACGATTATTATCGGCACCATTCTTACCGAGGACCAGATCTTCACTAACGGTTCTGTCCTCATAGACTCCGATGGCAAGATCGTTGATGTCGGCTGCGATCTGCCGCGGGACGCCTACACCACAGTGCTTGCCTGTCCAGACGCAATCGTTTCTCCCGGCTTCATTAATCCGCACGATCATATTTGGTACAACCACAAGCCGCCGAGCAGGCCGACGGGTGAACGCTACGAACACCGGCATCACTGGCGGCTCGGACTGCAGGGTCACACACAGCCGGAGTACGAACGCGCAGAGAGCGATGAGCAGGTAGCGTGGGGAGAGATTCGTCACGCTCTGGCTGGCACCACGTCCATCGCGGGCATGGGTGGTGTTCCCGGACTGGTGCGCAATCTTGAGGATAGCGATCTCGACGGTGATCTTGATCACGCGGCTGCGTTTACCACTGTGTTTCCATTGGGCGATGCGAGCGGAACCATGTTGGCCGATGGTTGCCGCTACCCTGAGGTGCTGGACGCCGACACTTTTGCCGCGGCTGGTTCCTTTCAGGCACACGTCGCTGAAGGCGTTGATTCGAGCGCGGCGAACGAAGTCGGCTGTGTTACTGATATGCTGATGGATAGCGCCGACAAGCCGTCTGCGTTCGTGCATTTCGTTGGCGCGACGACCGAAGATGCGGTGTTGATGCGCGATCGTGATATCAGCGTTGTGTGGTCACCGCGATCGAACCTCGCATTGTACGGCCACACCGCAAATGTCACCTTGCTGGATCGCCTGGGTGTCAACATCGCCTTGAGTAGCGACTGGCTGCCGTCCGGATCCATGAATCTGTTGCGAGAATTGAGCTGTGCAGCGAGTTATTCAGATACTTATTTGGACGGTTACTTTAGTAGCTATGATCTTTGGAAAATGGTCACGATCAACGCCGCCAGAAGTTTCTCATTGCAAGATGAGCTTGGCAGTATCGCGCCGGGACGTATCGCTGATATCGCCATTTTTCGTAATGGACCGTCAGCGGACCCTTTCGAGGACCTTATGAACGCGTCCGATGCAGATGTCATTCTTGTTCTGCGCGGCGGCGACGCTCTGGCGGGCAAGGCGCCACTGGTTAGCGCCTTGGGCGGAGAGTGCGATTCGCTACCGGTCGAACTTGCTTGCGGAGAAGAGATTGCGGTGTGTGCGAATACCGAATTCGGTGGTGGACTCGTCGCAACGCTAGCCGCCAATCAGGATTCCTACAGGCTCATGTCTTGCGATGCCGTGCCGGATGGCGAGCCTACCTGTACACCCAGTTGGCCGGGACAATTTAACGGTGTAGTCGTTGTCGGAAGTGATGATGACGGCGACGGTGTGCTGAACAATGTTGA
>CAYWYT010000376.1:0-2494 GCA_964462665.1 uncultured Woeseiaceae bacterium
CTTCCATCGCATAAGCGACTCCGACTGGGATCGCTGATCTATGTCGATGCGTCACTATGGCCTGGCTCTTGCTGTGCTGCTTTTGTGCAGCACAGCTACCGTGCATGGCGCGACTCGTTTCGTTACCGGTACCACTGTTAGTAGTGATGAAGATGTTGCCGTAATTACGGTTCAGTTTGCTTGTAAAATTGAGTACGTCAGTCATCTTCCTGTAAGTCGCGGCAACCGCTTGCGCGTGCAGATCGACCCAACGACAATTTGCTCAGGTGTGGCGCCGGCGGCCGCAAGAACGCAGGAACAGTTTCGACCGATAAACGCGGACGCCGCGAATCTTTTGGAAATAGACTATGACGGTGCGCTGTCGGCAATGCCGACACTTACCTTCAACTTTAGCCACGCGGTCCGCTACGAGGTTTCCTATAGCGGCGGCCAGAATCGCATTATTGTACGAGTACACACTGACGATGCAGTCGCGGCGGCGCCACCGCGCAGTTCCGGGGCAGCCGGTGTCCGCGTCAAGAGTGATCTGGAACTACCACGAGCCTATGTAATCAATCTGTCTTCCAGTCGCAGCGCACACACCGCCGGCGACCGGATCCTGAAAAGTGTATCGCCCGACCTCAAAGTATTCGAAACTGAAATCGAACTCGCCGGCGTAATCTGGTATCGACTACTGTTGGGAACATTTGACAGCTCCGATGCTGCGCATACTGAACTCGCCAAACTGCGGACCACTCATCCGAATGCATGGGTCGATCGCTTTGAGGACGAGTCGGGGCTTATAGCTAGCGCAGACGCTACGGCTTCGACTACAACAGAAACGTATTCGGCGAGTCCGAGTTCGACCTCTCTGGGCCTCGACGAAATCGATGCACTCATGGCAGACGCACGCAACGCGATGCTCAGCGCAGAGCTTTCTCGTTCGGTGCAGCTCTACACCAAGGTGTTGCGCGCTCCGAATCACGATCGACACGCCGAAGCACAGGAAATGCTCGGTCTTGCCAGAGAGAAGAATGGCCAAATGGCGCATGCCAAAGCCGAATACCAACGATACTTGTCAATGTACCCGGACGGTGACGCCGTAGCTCGTGTGCAACAGCGGCTGGCGGTGTTACTGGCAACCGGTCGACAGACCGAACGGGCGCAGCAAGTCGCCGGCGGATTGAGTAACGAACGAACGATACGACCGGCGCCCAGCGATTGGCGCATCAATACTTTCTGGTCACAGTACTATCGTCGCGACGCAAATCAATTCAATGACGAAGACGAGGTCATTAGCCAGTCGGCTATATACTCGGATATCAATTTCGATGCCCGGCGTCGCGGCTCACGCTTCGATTTCAGCAGCCGCTTGTCTGCAGGCTATCGTAGCGAATTACTGAATGAGGACCAGGGGTCCGGAGATCAGCTACGCGTTTCTTACGCCTATGCCGATCTGGCAGATGCAAAAACAGGCCTGCGTGGCCGCATAGGAAGACAATCGAGGAACACGGGTGGCGTGCTCGGCCGTTTTGATGGGTTCAATATGGACTACCGGGTAGCGGAGCGCGTGCTTGTGAGCGCCGTGGTAGGACAGCCGGTATATTCAGCGACTGACGACCTTGGGTCGGAGAGATCCTTTTATGGCGTAAGCGCCAACTACGGCCCCATTATCGAGAATTTGGAAATCGGCGTTTTTGCGGTTCAGCAGGAAATCGGCGGCATCCAGGATCGGCAGGCAGTTGGCACAGAATTACGCTATTTCGGTGAAAACCAAAGCGTGTGGGGCTTGATCGACTACGACACGTCATACAATGAAGTTAGCAGCGCATACCTGCAAGGGAGCTGGCGTTTCGCGTCGCGACTGACCGTGAATGCCGCAATTGACCAACGCCACAGCCCTTATCTCAGTACGGGTAGTGCGATGATCGGCCAGCCTGTATTGTCGTTTGACGAGCTGCAGATTCTCTGGACTGAAGACGAAATTCGTCAGCTTAGTCTTGATCGTTCGCCTCTCGTCACATCTGTCACTGCAGGATTTTCCTATTCGCTGAGCCCACGACTGCAACTTAGCGGCGACATAAATCAATCCACGGTTGATGCTTCGCCGGAGTCCGGCGGAGTCGCTGCAACGCCTGAGTCGACCTACGACTATATGTCTGCAACCCTCGTTGCCAGCAGCTTGTTTAGAGAAGGTGATGTAACGATGTTTGGTGTTCGATACTCGGAGTCAGAAAGTTCTCAGGTAACATCTCTGACTCTCGACAGCCGCTTTCCTATCGGCGCTCGCTGGCGTATTAATCCACGCCTGCGTGCGGATTATCGGAAAATAACGTCCGACTCCAGCGATGAGTGGTTATTTACACCGGGCGTTCGACTACAGTACCGTCGCAGCAGGATGCTGCGTGTCGAGTTAGAAGCTGGCAAGCAATTTTCACAGCGCGAGTTGGTCGGTACCGACATTGACCGCGAATCTTATTTTATTAATCTCGGCTATCAGATGTTTTTTTAGAGC
>CAYWYT010000377.1:0-2494 GCA_964462665.1 uncultured Woeseiaceae bacterium
AAAGCAGAGGAAGCACCTGCTGAGGAAGCTAAAGCAGAGGAAGCCCCCGCTGAGGAAGTTAAAGCAGAGGAAGCGCCAGCTGAAGAAGCAGTGGCAGCTGAAGAAGTTAACGATGATGCGGCAAAAGAAGCCGCTGAAAAGACCGCCTGAGGAGCAGAATCATGAGCAGATATTCACGCAGGCGTAAGTATTGCCGTTTCACCGCCGAAAAGATCGAAGAGATCGATTACAAAGATCTCGCCCTCTTGAAGGCCTATGTAACGGAAACAGGCAAGATCGTACCGAGTCGTATTACCGGCACCAAAGCGCGCTATCAGCGCCAGTTGTCATCTGCGGTTAAGCGCGCACGCTTTTTGGCGCTGTTACCGTATACCGACCGGCACTAGGTTAAAGAGTTAGATTGATGCCGTCGGTAGCCGCTTGGCTGCTAGCTCGGCCGCATAACGCAGTTCTTGTATTAGCGATTGCCATGCTGATGCCAGGATTGCCGACAATAGGCGGCGCGATTCTGGTGTTGCTGGTTTTGCAGCAGGATTTGCGAAGAGCGGTGACAGTAGCAGTACTGGCTGGCTCGTTGCTGTTGGTAGTTGCTTTAATAAGCGGTGGGTCGGCGCTACAGGTTCTTGTTCAGGTTAGCTCGTTGTGGTTGCCGATACTGGGCTTAGCCGTAGTTATGCGAGCGACGCGATCGCTCACATTAGTGTTGCAAGTGTCAGTGATCGTGGTGTTGATCGGAAGTTGTTTGTTCTATGTTTTGGTAAGCGACCCGGTTGGTTTTTGGGAGCAAGCAATTGCTGCTGAACCGGTGCTGCAAAGTTTGCAATTGCAGGAATGGAAGTCCGCCGTTGGCGCAACTGAATCGCAGTTCGCTGGCGTGATGACCACGATGTTCGCCATCGGATTTTGGTTCGGTCTGGTGATCGTAGTACTACTTGGCTACTGGCTATACCAGCAGTTGCCTGGCAATTCGCCGCGATTTGGGCGATTTTGCGATTTGAATTTTGGCCGCGTCATTGCGTTGCTGCTGGCAGTTACATCGATCGTCGGATTTGCACTGGACGCGGTTTGGATAGAAAGCATTGCGTTTATACTTTTCGCGGTGTTCTGGCTGCAAGGTGCAGCCATGGTGCATTGGCTGCGTAGCAGGGGCCTGGTGCCGACGATCGCCGTTAGCGCAGTGTACGTATTGACGATTTTGGTGCCGCAGTATGTGTTCCCGGCATTGGCAGTATTAGGTTATACAGATGCATGGTTCCGCTATCGGGATCGTGTGACGAAACAACAGTAAGTGAAGGACTTGAAATGAACGTCATTCTTTTAGACAACGTTGAGAATCTCGGCAATATCGGAGATCTCGTTAAGGTTAAGCCTGGCTACGGAAGAAATTTTCTTATTCCGCAAGGTAAAGCAGCGCTAGCGACGCCGCACAATATCGAAGAGATTGCAGAGCGACGCGTGGATCTCGAGAAGGCCGCTGCAGCTGAAGTTGCAGCAGCTAAGACTCGTGCAAGTGCGATTAGTGGTGTTGAGCTGGTTATTTCTGCAAACGCCGGTAGTGAAGACAAGCTCTTCGGTTCAGTAGGACCGATTGACATCGTCGAAGCATTGAAAGAAGTGCAGGTCGAGGTAGAGCGTAGTGAAGTGCGTATGCCGGACGGGCCGATTCACGAATTGGGCGAGTATGAGATTGGTGTGCACTTGCACAGCACGGTTAACGCAACTGTCAAAGTACGCGTGGTTGCTGCCGAATAAAGCTCGCGAAACGTGCTATAAATAAGGCCACTAGAGTCTGGCCGGAGAAAGCGTGAATGGTACGAGCGTTGGATGATGGGGTATCTGGCGGAGGCGCCGAACTGCGCCTCAAGGTGCCGCCTAATTCCATCGAGGCCGAGCAGTCACTGCTCGGTGGCCTCATGCTTGACCACAAGTCGTGGGACAAAGTCGCGGATGTCGTTACGGCATCGGACTTCTATCGCAAGGACCATCGCCTGATTTTTGCGGCGATCGCCACTTTGGCGGAGTCGGCAAATCCCAGCGACGTAGTTACCGTTTCCGAGTGGCTGGATAATAATAATCAGCTCGACGAAGCTGGTGGTCTTGAATACCTTGCCACGCTGGCCAACGAAACCCCTGGTGCTGCCAACGCTCGTTCGTACGCGAAAATTTTGCGAGAGCGATCGATGCTGCGCTCCCTGATCACGGCAGGTAACGAGATAAGTGGTGCCGCGTTCAACACCGACGGCCGCAGTGCGGCGGAAATTGTCGATGACGCGGAGCGATTGGTCTTCGAGATCGCTGAGTCAGGTGTGCGTGGAAAATCCGGGTTCAAGGCACTAAAGGAGATTCTGCCTGAGGCTGTGGACCGTATTGATTTGTTGCATCAGTCGGACGGCGACATCACCGGTATCTCGACAGGCTACACCGAATTCGACAAATTGACGGCGGGACTGCAACCGGGTGATTTGATCATCATTGCCGGCAGGCCATCGATGGG
>CAYWYT010000378.1:0-2491 GCA_964462665.1 uncultured Woeseiaceae bacterium
CATCGACAGTGGCATTGTCCTGATCCGCGCATCCGGCAGCTAGCGTCAGGAGACAAATCAGTGTTGCAGAGCTAATTAAATCGATTGCTTGCGACACGTTATCTTCAGAGTAATCACGTTAATGCCCGGATGAGCCGCTCATGTTTTGGCCACTGGGCAATCAGGTCCTCAACCACAGCAGCCTCGAAACCATCCGGCGAAAACCCCGGCGCCATCGTATTGCCGAATACCGCGTAATCACCGCCAGGTCGAACTCGAGCGCCCATCCACACGCCGGCAGGTACGACAAACTGCACATGCTCACCATGCAGCACGTCGTGTCCCAGAACGACCACTTCGTCTTTGCCATTCGGATCGAGCAGTAGAAGCTCGATCGCGCCGCCCATATAGAAATGCCAAATCTCATCCGCCGCTAAGCGGTGCATGTCTGAATAGGACTGAGGATCGTCGATCATCATCGCGATAATCGCGGTGGAGGCCTTTCCCACATAGGACTGCGCGAACATTATGTTCTCGGTTTCCATACGCTGCATTCGCCAGTGCGCAAGCAGCTCATCGATCGTTGGGTGGCTTTTCATCACTGCGCACCGACAGACAGAGTATTGATATAGGCAACTACATCGAGCAAAGACTGCTCGTCCGGCAGCGCCTTCGCGAAAGGTGTCATCTGCAAGCCATAGGTGTCGTCCGGATCGTGACCTCGCAAACCAGCACGATACTTCTGTAATTGCGTCAGCATGTACCAGTCCGTCATTCCGGCGAGTCGCGGAGCATTCAGCTCTGCATTACCCATTCCATTCTCTGCATGACAGGCTGAACAGGTACTCGCGTACAGTTGTTCACCGCGAACATCATCGGCGGCAATGCTTGGCTCCGACGGAGCATCATCCAGCGTGCCAATGTAAGCCACAAAGCTATCCAACTGGGCTTGAGTAAAATCCTTGACGTGAAAATTCATCTGTTTTGCCCAGCGCTCGGTGGCATGAGCGCCACGGTAATCAGAGACGAAACCAGCTAACTGGCGAGATAGGTACCAGTCTTCCTGACCACTGATTTTCGGTGACTGCTCACCTGCATATCCCTCACCGCTCTTGCCATGACAGGGAGAACACGCTCCAACGTAAAGATGCCCTTGCGGGCCGCGTCTGGGACCACCGCCGGGACCTCCTCTGGGTGCACCGGGACCACCCGCCCCTTCCTGAGAAATAACCCGCGCATGATCTTGCGCCGGATAAACCGCTCCCTCGCGGGGCAGTATCCATTGTGTGTACTTGTCCTCGGTGGCATCACAACTGACAACGCGTGTGGTACGACGAAGATTTGCCCCTGTCCTGCCACTTTCCTCGCCTACGGCAAGGCAAAACTTGTCAGGAGATTCAGACTTCAGTTCCACTTTCTCGTCTGCCCGGAAATTAAACTTCTGCATTGCTGCATCGGAGCAGGTGTCGAGCTTCAGCGGCGCATCCTCCTGCAGACTCGTAGCTTCCAGACAAAGATCGAAATCGGGCAGGTAAACCTGTCCCGGCTGTGGATAGTCGACCTTGTAAGTACCATCACGCCACCAGCCCTCCTTGCACGAATGCACTATCGGCGGCGCGGCCGTATCGATGGTGCTCGCATAGCCATCAAGATCGAGACAATAGTGCTTGGGCTCGTCCATAGGCGCTCGCAGCATGAAATTGCCGCCGATAAATTCCTGCGCTTGCAGCGTTGCGCCAATAAGACCAACGGCGAGAGACAATACCAGCCTGGTGATGATCACTCTCATTTATGCTCCTGAATTGAGAATATGGAGTCGTCTTGGTGTTAGGACAATATCGCGAGTCGCGTACCGAACTCAAGAATAGACGAATTGGGCTGGAAATTTGGACAAATTAGCGCCACAGTAGAGCCTCGAACAGGGAGATCCAAACTAATGAAATCAAGAATATCAATCGCATTCATTCTTCTCGGTGTCTGCACATCGAGTGCGTTCGCAGAAAATGGGTATATTAAATTCGACGACGACCAGAACATGGTTATTTCTGGCCCGTTCGAGGCAGTCATTCCGAAACCTGAAAACGCCCGAATCGGCGGCCCGGAGAATTCAAGCCCAAGCTTCATGAACGAAGAGCTAAAGGTTTCAAAGGCCGGATATTTTGGTGACGCTGAAATCGTGATCGTAAATGTTGAGACAACCAATGCTGCTGCCGGCACATTGACTAACGAGAACTTACCCGTTTACGAAATCGCGGGCGAAGAATTTCGGGCTCGTAAGGCTTGCATTGATATCAGTCAGGCAGAGCTGGATATGGACGACGACCCGTTTTTCGAATTCATCGAAGGTCAGAACGTGCAAGTCGTACCAGCAGTTCAAGCGGTACAACTTTCCGTTGTATCAGATGACGGGACTGGCGAAGGCACGATTCTGTACCTGCGCAACGTACCTGGCGGCTGTGATTCGGTTTCTGCAGAATTCATGACCGAATTTGACGGTGCATTTGGGACCTTT
>CAYWYT010000379.1:0-2487 GCA_964462665.1 uncultured Woeseiaceae bacterium
CGGTTTTCTTTCGCGACAGGCAATAAATAATGCCGGCTTCGCCACGACGTGCCTGCAGAAACTTCAGCAGTTGCCGCTTGGCATCGGTTTTTACTTGCACCGCGTAACTGATGTTGGCCCGATCGAATGGTGCGATGTAGATGTCGGGTTCATTCAGTTCGAGTCGGGCAACGATTTCATCACGCGTCCGGTCCGTTGCCGTGGCGGTGACCGCCATACGCGGCACGCCCGGGAACAAGGCACCGAGTTCACCCAAAGTAAGATAATCATGACGAAAATCATGACCCCACTGCGACACACAATGCGCCTCATCAATCGCGATCATGGAAATGGGTATCTCGCGTAACAGTGCCCGGGTATGTTCAGTGTTGAGACGCTCCGGAGCGACATACAGCAGTTGTAACTCGCCGCGCTTGAGCTTGGCGGTTACGGCCCGCATTTCATCGAATGACTGACTGGAATTCAAAAACTCCGCAGCGATGCCATTTTCGTTTAGCGCCGTCACCTGATCCTGCATCAATGCGATGAGTGGCGAGATGACCAGCCCGGTACCCTCTCGCAGCATGGCGGGAATCTGGTAGCACAAGGACTTGCCGCCGCCGGTCGGCATGATGACCAGGGAATCACGACCCTCCACAGCGGCTTCAATAATCGCCTGCTGCTCGCCTCGGAAATTCCGATAGCCGAAGACGTCTTTTAAAATGGTCTGGGGGGAGGTGGTCACGCGTGCATGATCAGGGATAGCGTCTGGTAGCGCAATCCACAAAAGTGGGCAAGACAAACATTGGTACATTCGCTACTCTCAGGAGTCCCCCAGCCAGAGAGCGCGAATTCTATGAATAACTACAATATTGCAATCATTCCTGGAGACGGCGTCGGCGCCGAGATTTCAGAAGTAGCAACCAGCATGCTGGAAGCAGCGGCAAACAAATTCGCGTTCAAGGTTGAGCATGAAACCTTCGACTGGGGCTGTGACTACTATCTTAAGCACGGTCAGATGGGTCCGGACGGCCTGCTCGATACCCTCAAAGGTTTCGACTCCATATTTCTGGGCTGCATTGGTGATGCCGGCAAAGTACCGGATCACATCTCACTGACGATACTGCTGCAGATTCGCAAAGGTTTTGATCAGTACGTAAACCTGCGACCCATTCAACTCTATCCGGGAGTGGATACACCGATCCGCACCGCAACGCCGGAAACCGTCAACATGGTGGTCATCCGCGAAAACACCGAAGGCGAGTACTCGGCCAACGGCGGATTTTTCAAGCCCGACCAGCCGGACGGTTTCGCCAATCAAATGTCGGTGTTTACGAGAAAAGGTTGTGAGCGCGTGATGCGTTACGCGTTCGCGCTGGCGCAAAAACGTGGCGAAGAACGCGGCGGAGATTCTGCGGGCCTCGTGACCAATTGCTCCAAGGCCAATGCACTGAATTACTCGATGGTGTACTGGGATTCGATCTTCGATCAGATCGCTGAAGAATTTCCCGCTGTGAAGACGGACATGGCACTCGTTGATGCGATGACCATGTGGTTCGTTAAGAACCCGCAGTACTTCGATGTGGTTGTTGCGTCGAATCTATTCGGCGACATCATCACCGACCTCGGCGC
Source organism: uncultured Woeseiaceae bacterium (assembly GCA_964462665.1). Lineage (GTDB taxonomy): Bacteria > Pseudomonadota > Gammaproteobacteria > Steroidobacterales > Woeseiaceae > UBA1847. The sequence continues at coordinate 1,612 of CAYWYT010000379.1, forward strand.
CATGCTGCAGGGTGGTATGGGTTTCGCAGCGGGCGGCAACATCAACCCGGAGAAGGATTTCCCATCCATGTTCGAACCCATCCATGGATCGGCACCGAAGTATGCTGGTAAGAACATCGTCAATCCGATCGCGTCCATTGAATCGATACGCATGCTGCTCGATCACGAAGGCGAACACGAAGCTGCCGATCAGATCCAGGCAGCGATCATGAAAGTCATTGCCGACGGCAAGATTCGCACCAAGGATATGGGCGGCAGCAACACGACCAGCGAAGTGGGCGAAGCGATCGTTAAGGAGTTCTTAGCTAGCTAGGGCTTGAATGCCTTTGATGGATACGAGCTCGCCGCGATCAGCCTGCATCGCGTGCCAGTGCTCTTTGGCCTTGCCCAGGGCTTTAACGCCTTGGGTCGGCCGACCGTCCTTGCCGTCGTCCATTTTCTTCCACATGCCACGGACACCGGCCACTTGTAGCTCAACGAGCTCACCGCCTCGCAGCGCCAGAAGCCCTTCTTTGAGTGGTTCATTGCCGTGTACGTGCTTGATCCACAGGGCGTGATCTCGAACTTCCACCAAACTCATTTTTTTCTCTAATAACCCCTACCCACCCCTTTGTACCCTATACTACCCACAAACTCAATGACCCCAACCCACCCCCATTCACCTAGCGAAGACAACAAACAGGCATCGGGCAATCGGTGCTATTCCGCGACGCCCTCGAGCTGCAGGAAGAACGTGTAATACAGCGCAGTATCCTCAAGGCTCTTGAAGCGACCGGTCTTGCCGCTATGGCCTGCCTGCATATTGGTTTTCAATAGCAGCTGATGATCGTCGGTCTTGTAGTCGCGTAGTTTCGCGACCCACTTCGCCGGCTCCCA
>CAYWYT010000380.1:0-2482 GCA_964462665.1 uncultured Woeseiaceae bacterium
AGTGCAGTTTCGCCGCGGCGAAATGTTGTTCTTACGCAAGAAATACAATGACTCCGAAATCGCGTACAGCGATGTCGTTGAGTACGGTCCCAGCTCGCGTTTTTACGAGCAGTCGCTATACAAGCTCGGCTGGTCACAATTCAAGCTCGCCTGGTATGAAGAGAGTCTTGATCCGTTCTTCGAATTACTCGATCGCAAAATCAGTGATATGCAATGGCAAGACGGTGAATACCGTCTCGAAGAAATGACGCGTGCTGATCAGGAGTTGGTCGAAGATACGTTCCGTGTATTGAGTATTGGATTCTCCTATCTTGAGGGTTCGGAGAGTATCGATAGCTATCTTGCTGGTCGCGGCCGCCCTGAGTTTAGTTACGTTATCTACCGCAACCTCGGCGACCTGTATCTCGAGAAGGAGCGCTTTGTGGACGCTGCGGAGGCCTATGAAGCGTCTGTTGATCAAGACCCTAATCATTCCAAGTCACCGCTATTGCAAGTCGAAGTTATTGAGGCGTACAAGCTCGGTGGTTTCCCCACTTTGGTGCTGGAAGCGAAAAAAGACTACGTCGATCGTTATGGTTTAGAAGGCGAATACTGGACCAGCAACGCAAGAGAAGAAAATTCGGCGGTTGACGAATACCTGAAGGAAAATCTGAATGATCTCGCGCAGTATTCGCATGCCGAGGCGCAGAAGAGTGGGGAACCGGCGGACTATCAGGAAGCTGCTCGATGGTATCGCAAGTATCTCGACTACTTTCCAAATGAGGAAGGCAGTGCGAGTACCAACTTCTTACTCGCGGAAATCTTATTTGAGAGCAAGGCTTATGATGAGGCCGCTGACGAGTACGAACGCACAGCTTACCGTTATCCGCTTCACGACGAGTCTGCTGAAGCAGGTTACGCGGCTATCCTGGCATATCGTGAATATGAGCTAACTCTAACTGAGCCGCAGGATGCGGAGCTAAAGGCTATATGGCATAGCCGTTACCTGGACAGCGGTCTGATTTTCGCCGATACCTACCCGGAGCATCCCGAGTCCGGAGCAATTTTAACGACGGTCGCCGAAGACTTGTTCGCCCAGCGAGAATTCGATCTCGCAATTACGGTAGGACAGGCGGTTGTCAACAAACAACCACCGGTCGACACGGCTCTGGCGCGTACCGCTTGGACGGTAATCGCGCATTCGCAGTTTGATCTCGAGAATTTTGCCGAGGCCGAGCAGGCATATTACAAACTGCAGGTTTTTACGCCCGTCGACGATGTTGAGGCAGAACAAGATGTCAGCGATCGAATCGCCTCGTCTATTTACAAACAGGGCGAGCTGGCACGTGATATGGGCTTTGATGAAGAAGCTGTCGGGCATTTTTCGCGTCTGGGTGTCGTGGTACCTGATTCTGATATCCGCGCGACGGCCGAGTACGACGCGGCTGCGGTCCTGATCAACATGGGTGCATGGGATCGCGCATCAGGTGCGCTGGAGCGGTTCCGCACAGATTATCCGGATAGTGAATTCAACAACGACATCAATCAGAAACTGGCTGTGACCTATTCCAGCGCCGGCCGCAGCGCGGACGCTGCCGCCGAATTTGAGCGCATTGCGGTTGCCGAGGCCAGTACCGAAGAGGTACGCAGGGAAGCGCTTTGGCAGGCTGCGGAGTTGTATGAGCAAAGTGCTGCGATCAGCAGCGAACAACGCGTGCTTGGAGACATCATCGAACGTTATCCAAATCCTTTGTCGGAATCGATAGAGGCACGTTACAGATTGTTAGAAATAGCTGAGCAGAGCGGTTCGCAACAGGAACGATTTGCGCTGCTTGAAGACCTGATTAGCGTTGACGCTACCGCTGGCGCACAACGCTCGGATCGAACGCGTTACCTGGCTGCAATTGCCTCCCTCGAACTGGCTGACCCCGTACGGCGACAGTTTGAAGTCGTAAAACTGACGCAGCCATTGGCAGCAAGTTTGAAAGTAAAACGAGCGCGGATGGAAGAAGCCATAGAGGTGTACACGAAGTCGGCGAATTACGGCGTTGCTGAAGTTACGACAGCAGCTACGTTCCGACTCGCTGAAGTTTACGAAACCTTTGGCGCCGACTTGATGAATTCAGAACGCCCACAGAATCTCGATGCGGCGGCGCTGGAACAGTACGAATTATTGCTTGAAGAACAAATATATCCGTTTGAGGAAAAGGCTATCGAACTCTATATGGCCAATACGGATAGGGCACCAGATGGCGTTTATGACGAATGGGTCCAGAAAAGTTTTAACCGTTTGGCTAGCCTTATGCCTGCCAGATACTCGAAAGCGGAGCGTGGTGAAGATGTTGTCACAACGTTGTATTAGTCGAAATTCAGTAACATCAGCGTCGTTGCTAGCAGCGATGTTGCTGCTGTCTGCTTGTGGAGGCTCTGCAACCAAGCCAGATGCCGCGCCACAGCAACAGGGAATGGCGGAGGCCAAGGCAAACGTTCCGGCTCAGATTCA
>CAYWYT010000381.1:0-2479 GCA_964462665.1 uncultured Woeseiaceae bacterium
AGGCGTGAATTTTGGCGAGGTTGTAATTACCAACCAGGCTCGGGCACTGACCGGCTGCATGCCAGGTCGAACCAGAGGTTAGTTCACCTTTCTCGATCAGCAGTGCGTCGGTGCAACCTTCCTCGGCGAGGTGATAGAGCAGTCCGACGCCCATGATGCCACCACCGACAATGACGATTTGTGCGTGCGATTGAATGACGATCTCCTAAGCGTTACCTGGAGCAGAACTATAGCGCGCAAATGCGTCGATCTCATAGCCCGATTCTTCAGCTTCATCGTCTTCCATTGCGGCTGGAAAACCAGTCGCGAGAACCTGCAAACCGGTGGCGTCTTCCAGACGCCGAATTATGTTTGGCGACCACTCACGTTCGCCATAGCGGTCGATGCCATCTTTGAATATTTCGATGAGCTGCGGAGACACCTCAAGCTCAACACCGGCGCGGTCTGCAATGGCTTGAAACAAGCCTATGTCCTTGAGGACGAGGTCCATCGTGAAGTTGATGTCGCGACTGCCGTTGAGAATTACCTGACTCTCCGTTTCGTGGACGAAGGAGTTACCCGAAGAAATTCTAATGGCTGCATAAGTTGTATTAAGGTCAAGGCCGGCAGCTTTCATCGTGACCAGTGCCTCGCACAGTGTTACGAGATTCGCAGTAGCCAGGTAATTCGTCATTACTTTGAGCATCGATGCGCTACCGAGCGCGCCCGTATGCAGAATACGACGACCCATTGTCTTGAGCAGCGGCAGGATGGTTTCGAATACGTCGCGATCACAACCGGCGAAAATCGCAATGTTGCCGGTCGCTGCGCGGTGACAACCGCCGGACACAGGACAGTCCACTGCTTTTGCTCCGGTTGCGGCGACGAGTTCGCCCAGACGCTGTACTTCGGCAGTATCGGTCGTGCTCATTTCCGCCCATATCGTCCCGGGCCCGAGACCAGCAAGAATGCCGTCATCTGCTTCCATTACCGCAGCACTGATTGCCGGACTGGGCAGGCAGGTAATAACTATGTCGACTGACTGCGCCATTGCTTTCGCGGAGTCCGCCCACTTGGCTCCTTGCTCGAGCAGTTCGGTGGCCGCGTCCCTATCCAGGTCGCGAACGCTTAGATCGAGGCCATTGCGCAGCACGCTGCCCGCCAGTTTCTTACCAACATTGCCGAGACCGATGAAGCCGATTTTCTGCATTCCAGATTTCCTTCTTGATACGTCTTGTTGCCCGCAGCCGATTCAACTAAGCTCAGCCAGTCTTATACAGTGAATTCCGTCATGAAATCCAAGTGGTGCTACGAAAAAGTGCTCGACTGGTGGCCGCCGCCGCAGTAAGCCCGACTGCGGTTTACTTGACTCACTGGCCGACCTCTTTCTGAGGCTCGCGCAATACACCAAGAATTCTATCTCCAGCGTTGTAGGGGAATTACATGCCTTTGGAAATGAACAGAGAAGTATTTATTACGTGCGCGATTACCGGTTCGGGCGGCACGCAGGATCGCTCGCCACACGTACCGAGAACACCAGAAGAAATCGCCGCTAGCGCGATCGAGGCAGCCAAAGCGGGTGCCGCAATTGTTCATTGTCACGTGCGTGACCCCGAGTCAGGTAAGGCATCGCGACGTGTTGATCTGTACCGTGAAGTAACCGAACGCATCCGCGAATCCGATACCGATGTTGTACTCAATCTGACCGCTGGCATGGGCGGTGATCTCGTAACCGGCCCTCCGGATGCGCCGTTACCATTTAGTGCCGACGGTACCGATATGGCCTCAGCGGCAGAGCGCATCGAGCATGTTGCCGAGTGCCTGCCGGAAATATGCACGCTCGATTGCGGCACGATGAACTTCGCCGAAGCCGACTATGTCATGACCAACACGCCAGGCATGCTGCGTGAAATGGGAAAGATGATGACCGACCTCGACGTCCAGGTTGAAATAGAGGCGTTCGATACCGGTCATCTCTGGTTTGCCAAGCAACTCGAACAGGAAGGCATCATCAAGTCACCCCTTCTGGTGCAACTGTGCATGGGTGTACCTTGGGGCGCACCGGATGACTTGCATACTTTCATGGCGATGGTCGCGAATGTGCCGCAAGACTGGCACTTTTCTGCGTTCGCGCTCGGCCGCAATGAAATGCCATACGCGGCTGCCGCGGTACTTGCCGGCGGCAACGTTCGCGTCGGGCTGGAAGATAATCTCTATCTTGAGAAAGGTGTGTTGGCGACCAACGCACAGCTGGTCGAACGTGCACGCGGTATCGTAGAAGCAATGGGTGCCACGGTGATGACACCGGCAGCCGTGCGCGAGAAGTTACAGCTCACCAAACGCGCACCACGATGAAAGCGGCGATAATTGGCGGCGGCGTAATCGGAGGCGGTTGGGCCGCACGTTTTTTGTTGCACGGTTGGGACGTAGTCGTATCAGATCCTAATCCGAAGGTCGCAACACAAATCGACGAGATACTCGCAAATGCCGGCCAATGGTT
>CAYWYT010000382.1:0-2470 GCA_964462665.1 uncultured Woeseiaceae bacterium
ATAACCGCGGCTATTGAACGCGGTAAGTCTGCGATCGGCGACTGGTTCGGCAATGTGCCTGACTCGGAAATGATCATCATTACTTCGCCGCCTTACGACAAGGATTCCGGTGGTGGCTTCTACTCGGCCGGATCCGCAGACGGCTCCCGACCTGGGACTTACACGGTTGGCACTTACAACCCTACCGGCATCAGCAAAGCCGGCCAGGAATCGACCGCGTTTCATGAAAGCTACCCAGGACACCATTTACAAAGTGCGGTTGCTCTGACGAATGAGTCTGCGCATCCGATCTTTCGCTATATGTTCGTATCCGGATCCGCGGAAGGCTGGGCTCTGTACACCGAGAAACTCGCGGATGAAATGGGCATCTATTCCAGTGATCTGGCGCGTCTCGGAATGTTGTCGAACGAGGCGTACCGAGCGGCCAGACTAGTCGTGGATCCGGGTATACATGTCATGGGCTGGTCGCGAGATGATGCGATTCAATACATGCTGGATCACACCGCCGAAAGTCTCGCGGGCATAAGCAGCGAGGTCGATCGCTACTCGGCCGTTCCCGGCCAGGCTACGTCGTACTTAATCGGCAGTCTGGAGATTCAACGTCTGCGCAAACATGCGGAAGATACTCTGGGTGACGATTTCGATATTCGCGAATTTCACGATCGCGTGCTCGCCAACGGTGGTGTGACGCTACCTATGATCGGTGCCGCCGTAGAATCATGGATCAATAACCAGAAAGAATAGATCCCCTATTCGGCGACCCGCGCTGCAATGACCTCGGCGGCGCAAGTCGTGCCTTCGTAGACTCTTATTCCGGAGTCGGCCTTTGCCACCTGGCCGGCTTCGATCCGGTCACCAACGCTGATAATTTCGCGACGCGTGTTGCCATAGTTATCAGAGTAGTCGACCTGAACTTCGACGCCCGTAATAGCGATAGCGGCTTCATTGCGCACTGAAATCATCAGGTTTCCATTGGAGCCCTTGTCGCAACTGCGCAGGACATACTTGCCCGGCTGTGACGACAACTCCAAACGCGCAAGTTCTCCGCCGGCTGCCTTGCCGTATTCGCCGCCGCTGTTGGCGACAAGCTGGAAATGCTCTTTCGCCGCATCGATCTGACCGCGATCTTTCTTGATGAGACCGATGTTGTAATGCGCAGGAGCCGTAGGCAACAGCTCCAGACTATGCTCAAGGTCTGTCATCGCGGCGTCCACTCTGCGTTGCTCTTTGCGCGTTATTCCGCGCTGCAGATAGTAATAGAAGAAATCGTTGCGGCGACTGATCGCACGATCGTAATTAGTAATTGCCATGTCGTACTGCTCGTTCAAAAGGCGCACATCACCGCGCAGCGCATGGAAGTTTGCTTCGGCCGGGTAGAGTTTTAGGGCGTCGTTCGCCAATGCCAGAGCCTCGTCGTTATTTTCTTTGGCCAAGGCTTCGCGACCCTGGTCATACGCATCATAGGCTGGCTTCGTTTCCCGCGTTTGTTGCAACGCGACGCGATACTCGTCGACACCCAAAAATCCGCCTGCTGTCATCTTGCTGGCTCGTTCGCGATTCTCCTTCACGCGCTCTTGTGAGGGTGGATGACTGGCAAACAGCCCGCTGATCCAATCCTGATCATGGCCTTCACTCAAACGTACAAATGTTTCCTGCAGCGAGACCGCACCTTGTGGGTCGTATCCTGCGCGGCCCATGTAGCGCATGCCGTACTTGTCGGACTCTAGCTCCGCTTCCCGGCCATATTTGGTTGAGATCAACTGCGCAGCAACGCCGGCACCACCGACTGCAAGATCGCCGTAGCTCGAATCGCCGGCAACGACACTGGTCGCCACGACCAGACCTTGCAAGAGTTGGCCACGTGACATTTGTTGTGCAGAGTGTCGCGCCGCTGCGTGCACGATCTCGTGCCCAAGAACTGCCGCCAGCTCTGCCTCAGAATCGATCTCGGTCAACAAGCCACGATTAATCGCGATCTTGCCACCGGGCAACGCCCAGGCATTGGGCACGGAGCTATTCAGCACCGTGAATTCATACGGCAATTCCACCTCACTCACGGCGGCGAGCTTCATGCCAACGGATCGCACGTATTCGTTGAGCGCAGGATCGACATCGTAGGCGCCGCCCTGAGCTTGCAGCATGGGCGCGTAGCTCTCCGTTCCGAGCTTCAGGTCATCGCTAGGCGACATCGTCATCAGCTGACGGTCACCTGTTACAGGGTTAACCGAGCATCCGGTAATAGACGCAGCGGATATTAGAAGTATGGGCAATAGGGTTTTTTTCATACGCGGATTATAGCTAAAAGTAAGCAGCAAGCACCCTCAACACGTTCGGAGACCTGCCATATAGGTGTTTTTCGCAATAGATCAAAATCGACCATTCGCTACACTGAAGGCGACAACCACGATAGGACACCATCATGTTCAGCATAGAATCGGTAATGAGCAAAGAACTGATCACGGCTCTGCCG
>CAYWYT010000383.1:0-2469 GCA_964462665.1 uncultured Woeseiaceae bacterium
TAAATAAAATGACAGATGATCTCGAGCAGATAGCGATTTACGAGGACGAAGCATCGGCGGAAATTCTTGCCGGGATGCTCCGAATCGAAGACATTCCCGTGGAGGTGCGGCTCGATTCGCCACTGCCCGGGTTAGTCAATAAGGTAAAGGTTCTTGTTCCTGGGTCATTGGCTGATAAGGCGCGATCGCTAATCAAGGCTTCCGCCGTGTCTGATGCGGAACTAAATTTCGCCGCCACGGGCGAGCGGTCCGACTCGGACTGAGAATCAAATAGCAGGCTGCTGTTGACCGTGTTGCTGGGTGCATTGACGGAGTCGTCGTTGCTCCACTACTTGAGCGTCTTTAAATACTCAGGAAATCTGGGGTCGTCTCGCAGAGGGTCCAATGAGGGATCGCTTTCAACCCAGCTTCGCGACGTTATGGATTGTTTCAGATTGGCAAATGCCTTGTCCAGGTCCCCAACCTCGGCATAGAAGCAGCCAATGTTGTAACGCGTTGCTGAATCTCCGGGCGCGATCTCAAGAGCTTTCTCGATCCATTCGTGCGCCTTTTTATTCTCGCCCATATGCCCGAGTGCAAAGGCGCCAAGATAGTACGCCCGCTGATTGTTCGGATAGACCTGGAGAAATCGCTCGACACGCCGCAGACCTTCACGGTTAGCTGCAGCCTTTCCGGTCTCGTCACCGAACTTCTCGTATATCTGAATCGACAACAGCACCGTCTCCCAATCTTCCGGGTCACACTTTGCGGCTTTCTCAAACATCTCAAGCGCTTTCTTGAGGTCGCCTTGATGGAACGCTGCGCGAGCATAATTGTTATAGGCGTCAAAATTGTTGGCATCGACCACGATCGCTTTTTCGAACTGCACCATCCCCTCGCTATATTTTCCCGCTGCTACCAGAGACATTCCATAGGCGGTAAAGGTGTCGGCCTGCCCTGGGGCCAGCCTGAGCAGTTCGCCCGCGGCAGTTTCAGACTTTGCGCGAGAACTTTCTTTGCCATGATAGATAGCACTCATCGCCAGGCTGACTGTAAGCATCATCCAGGCCTTGGCGAAATTATTATCGAGCTGTGTTGCGCGAGTAAACATGTCTATGGCGAAGTCGATGTCGGCGCTGCCCTTGGTGGTAAAGAACCCCAGGCCGCGCAAGTAGTAATCATAGGCCTGCGGGTCTTCGGTGGTTGGGTTCGGGGCGTCTTTGTCGTGCAAGGTGATTTGCAGGGCGTCGCAGATTCTCTTGGAGATATCTTCCTGCATCGAGAAAATATCATCCAGATTCTCGTCATAGCATTCCGACCATAAGTGCGTGTCACTGCTGGTTTCAATAAGCTGAACGGCTACTCTTAGCTTGTTACCTGACTTTCGAACACTGCCCTCGACAAGATGATTGACGCGGAGTTTCTCCGCCACCTCAGTAACATCTGCATCGTTCGCCTTGAACGCGAAACATGATGTCCGCGACGCAACGCGCAAATCGGGGATGCGCCGGAGTGCGTTTAGAAGTTCTTCGGTGAGCCCATCGGTGAAATGTTCGTTATCGCCACCCGGGCTGATGTCCGCAAAGGGCAGCACGGCAATGGAGAGCTTATCCGACGCTGGCGAATCCACTTGGGTAGGTAACGACGGTTCATCGGCGCTATTGTCTCCGGCGTCGCGTTGCACACCTCCGGGAGTTATCTCAAACGCCCATGCCATGATTAAGGCAAATGGAAACCCCAGAGCAATAAGAACGATCAGCGCAGGCATGAACCACTGTGGGACTTTGAGCGAATCCAAAAGCACGTCGGCTACCTGCAACAACAGCCATGCCGCAACCAGATAGGCGACGCCAACACGGATTACCTTGCGTCTTTTCAATTCATCCATGAACGACATGCTAACTCCGCGCTTTGTTCTTGTCGGCATTCTACGCTATTGCGGGTAGTCGATGCATTCCGATCGATACCTAAAACTGTGTACTGCTTGGTAATTGGCGAAGGGGTATGATGCGGTCGTGAATTACGACCTCATCGGTGACATCCACGGGCACAGCGAAACTCTAGTCGAGTTGCTGGAGAAGCTCGGCTATGGCGACATTGACGGTGTCTACCGTCATGCAACGCGACAAGTTATTTTTCTTGGCGACTTCATCGACCGTGGGCCAAACCAACGTGGCGTCATCAACATCGTCCGCCCGATGATCGATGCGGGTGCTGCGTTGTCGATCATGGGCAACCATGAGTTCAACGCCATTGCCTATTTCACGCCGAATCCAGATAAGCCAGGCGAATTTCTTCGTCGGCACTCGGACACAAACAAAAATCAGCACGAGAAGTTTCTTGCCGAGTACGAGGGCGCTGATGACTATGCCGAGTTGATCGAATGGTTTCGGCATTTACCCATGTGGCTGGATCTGCCGGGGCTACGCGTTGTACATGCCTGTTGGGATGCGGCGCATATTCAGTTCCTGACCGAAAATTATTCGAACG
>CAYWYT010000384.1:0-2460 GCA_964462665.1 uncultured Woeseiaceae bacterium
CGTCGGACCCGTCGACGGCTACTAAAATCGATTTGTACATGTTGATTCCTTAGATAGTTCCACATCCAATTCCAGAGACACACGCTATCGAGCTCGCAGCGTGCGGCGGTGAGTGTCGGCTTTCCGGGCAAGCGCGTACGATTTGTGCCTCCGATATAGCCTGACTAAGTGATATTGCCGAATTTCCGGTTTGGGTCAGTAGCAGCCTCTCAGCATTGTAACAGTCGACCGGTTGAGGTCACAGTCAGAAGCGGACGGTCGATGCCGCTGTCGCAATCGTATTTCAGTTGGGTTCGTCCTCAACGGCGCATGGGATAGTCACTAGAACGAGTTGCTAGCCGTTAGGAATCATCAGACTTTCCGTCGATGATCCAAAGCACTTTGCCAACCTCCAGCTCGCTCGGCGCATCGCGTTCATCGACAGTCAGCGAGACGACCTTCCCCTCGGCGATACCAATCCGGTCATATGTTTTGGCATCTGTCATGAAGTCCAGATCGCCGAACTTGTCCAACCATACGGAATCATGACCCTCCTCAGTTCCATGGTGGTGCGCGTACGAAACGGTGCCTTTGATTGTGGCAGGAAGCGCGCCGATCTTTTCTCTATTGGCTTCTTTGTTTTCACGCTCTTCTTTCCCAGTCTGAGAGCTGTTAATGGCCGCGGCAAACTGCACAGGCCATAGGAACAAAGACGCTACCATTACTCCGGCAAGTCCTTTTTGAACGCCCACGCTTTTCATGTAGACGCATTGGATTGACATGTTCGCCAGCGCCAGTCCGAGCCATACGAGCATTACGAAGCGAGCGGTCGCGAAGAAGAATGCGGCGAGGAATATCGGGTACAGAAGAATAAACATCGGAAAGCCCCAGCCGTGGGTTGGGCTTCGATACAGAATTGCGGTAGCAAGGCCTAGGTAAGCAACAAGCGCAATGATAAATATCGTATTAGCCAAGCTATTTCGCCCGTCGCAATCCCATCATTTCTGGCCGTCGCTGGCCCAACGTAATGCCTCTTCGAGACGATCGTTTCCCCACAACAACTCGTCACCGACCAAGAACGACGGCGGATCGATTTGTCGAATCTTGGGCATCATGACCGCAGATACCCATCGCTATCGTCCGCTTTTGGTCAGCAGCAGCCTCTCGTTACTTTAACACCTGGGCGGCTGGTTTCGGCCAGAACCAGCCGCTGGGCCAACTCACCAACGCCGCCTTGCTGCCTTTAATGAGAAATAGCTTAACCCTCCAAGCACGCTAATTGTCAGGACCTGCTTCCCGATAGACGACCAGTCGTCGATAGATGCCAAAGCTGGGACCTTCGATGCCAGAGCGACCAAGCTTGTAATAGACAATACAAACAGAACCACACCTAGAGCAATGAGCGCCAATGGATACGTTTTACGCATGTCTAAATCCCTCTTCGTAGAGCCTTGTGCGACCGTCCGCTTCTGGCCGAAAATGCGTGGCGCGACGGATGTTACCGGCCCGACTTGGCTAGTGAAACAAACACCGTGGTGACTAGAATGAAAGCTATAAACGAGCTCAGAGATACTTTCCAGACGAGAAAGAACTGCAATGAGTACAAGCTGCCTAACCCTATAGCGACATAAAATGGGAATAACAAAAATACGATCTTCGATCGCAATATCACATACACCGCAATTGTCAGCACGACAGCTGCGACGACGACTACCAGGATCAAGAGCCCGATTGCCTTTGCAGCACCAATTCCACCTGAAATTCCATCTGCGACGGCTCCCTGCGCGAGGGCGATAAAGAACGCCGCAATAATCGCTTTTCTTTTCAGCATTGTGTCTCCAACGAAAAGACCTGCCTGGATTGTATAGCCGCCAAGGAGGGCGAGATACGACTGTGAGCCTTGAGTCAAAAGTGGCCCCACAACAAGCAAAGTGTATTGTTATTCGGCTCGAATGAACTTCCTTGACCTAGCTTTGTAATAACGGTCACCCAACTTGTAAGAGATCAAGAATACCGCAATCGCCAACGGCAAGTATTGGCCGACACTTGCCTCTTGTTACATGGAGGAGGGCACTAAGAATTGTGTAATAGTTGGGGAGTCAGTTTTCGAATCTCCCTCAAAAGCTCCAATTACATCGTTGCTCCCAAAATGGGACCATGCTAGGGTCTCATGATGCGAATAATCGCCCGACGGACACTTCGAGAATATTGGGAGAAACATCCATCGGCGGAACAAGCATTGAAATCATGGTTTAGGGAAGCGTCTGCTGCCGTTTGGAACGATCCCGTAGACGTTAAGCAGCGCTATCGGAATGCCAGCATAGTTGGAGGAAATAGGGTTGTGTTCAACATTGGCGGCAACAAGTACCGACTGATTACCCAGATAAACTACAGTTTCAAGATTATCTACATTCGATTCGTTGGCTCACACGCCGCGTATGACAAAATTAACGCAGAGACTATATAGATGACTATTCGACC
>CAYWYT010000385.1:0-2452 GCA_964462665.1 uncultured Woeseiaceae bacterium
CAATCTGGTATTGCTCTGCAGACACCATCATCACCTGGTGCACGAGGGTGGCTTTGCCTGCGGGACTTCGCCCGATCAAAAAGTCTATTTCAAAGACCAGCGACAACGGCCGCTGCCGATTTGGTCCGAGCTACCTAAAGTAGCCAATGATCACGATGTACAGCAATGGATGGATAACGAATGGTTCGCAGCAGCGGCGAACGGTGAGGGATGCAACGCCAAATGGCATGCCGGTGAGCAAATTGACTGGCACATGGCCGTCTCGGCACTGTTCCCGCCGCCGCTCTAGGAAATCTATTCCTACTGATATCCCTTCGCCTGCAACCTGAACAAACTCGCATACTGTCCGTTCTCAGCAAGCAAACTCTCATGATTTCCTTGCTCCAAAATCTCCCCATCGTGAATCACGATAATACGATCTGCTGCTCGCACCGTTGAGAAACGATGCGATATGAGGATGGTCATCTTGGTATCGCTTTGCGACTGGAAGTGATCGAAGATTGCCGCTTCGGATGCAGCGTCCATTGCTGCGGTCGGTTCGTCGAGTACGAGAATGTCGGCATCGCTGCGCATGAATGCACGTGAGAGGGCGATCTTTTGCCATTGTCCGCCCGATAGCTCACGACCGCCTTTAAACCACCGACCTAACTGAGTGTCATAGCCATCAGGCATGTCTTCGATGAACGGCGCAGCCATACCGGTCTTTGCAGCTTCTTCCCATTTCTCGGCATCATCGATATGTCGTACGTCGCCGGCACCAATGTTTTCGCCGACGGAAAACTGGTAACGACCGAAGTCCTGGAAGATAACGCCGGTGCGTTGCCGCAATGTATCAACGTCCCAGTCCTGCAGGTCCAGACCATCGAGCAGGATCTTGCCTTCGGTGGGTTCGTACAAGCGAGTCAGTAGTTTTATGAGAGTTGTTTTACCCGAACCGTTTTCGCCCACCAACGCCATGCTCTCACCGGGGTGGATCTGGAAACTCACATCGGTCAGTGCTTTGCCGGTGGAGCCGGGATACGCGAACGAAACATTTTCAAACTCCAGGCCGCGTTTTGGATCGGGCCCTTGCTTCGCCTCACCAATACGCGATGGCACTTCCTGTCCAAGGTACTCGTACAGGTTGGATAGATACAGGTTGTCTTCGTACATGCCACTGATGGCTGTCAGGCTGGCGGCGACCGCACTTTGGCCCTGTCGGAATAGCACCAGGTACATCGTCATCGCACCCAATGTGATGCCGCCATGGATCGTCGTCAGCACGATCCATGCATACGCGCCGTAAAACGCACTCGTCGATAACAGGCCCAGTACAAAACCCCAGCCGTCGCGACGAATCGTAAGACGACGATCTTCGACAAACAGTTTCTTGAAAATATCGCGATAGCGCTGCAGCAGACGCGGACCCAGTCCGAACAGTTTGACCTCTTTGACGCCATCCTCGCGAGCGATGACGGTTTCGAGATACATCTGCATGCGTGTGTCCGGGGAGCGCCAACGAAACAGTCGGAATGCATCACCGGAGAACTTGGCTTCGGCGAAGAACGACGGCAGGCCGGCGCCGATCAGTATTACAACCGCCCACGGCGAGAACGCATACAACAGCACCGCGTAACTGGTAAGCGAGATCGCGTTCTGTACCAAGCCAAACGTCCGATTAACGAGGCTTAACGGCCGACTCGATGCCTCACGTCGTGCTTGCGTGAGTTTGTCGTAGAACTCGGAGTCTTCAAAGTGTGCGAGCTGCAGCGTGAGCGCCTTTTCGAGGATCATCACATTGACGCGCTGGCCGAGCAGGGCGCGCAGCAAAGACTGGCTCACCGAGATGCCACGTTGGCTCGCTGCCACCGCAATAACGACCAAGGCTTCCAATATGATCAGCCACAGCACGCGATTCGTGTCTGGATCCGTTGCTGCCATCGCAGTCACGACGCCATCGACGATCAACTGTCCGATGTAGGCGATCACAGCGGGCAATATGCCAGCGACCAGCGTCAGGACAGCGAGCGCTATCGTCAGCCCACGACTCGTCGTCCACACCAGGCCCAATGCGCGGCGACTGTAGACGAACACGCCCAGGAAGCGGGTAAAGAAGTTGGCGGTGGGTTGGGGCTGGTCAGCCATGTGCAAATCAGGCGCTCGTGTTAGATTTCAGGTGAGTCGAAGAAGAATACAACATGAAGAAAACACTAATAGTCCTTATTTTTGTCGCTGTGGCAGTGGTCCTCTACGACGAGGCACAGCTGGTCGACACCTCTGCGCCTGCGATCTTTGTTGATTCAGCCGCGCTCGCGCCTTCGGATCAGCAGTGGCGGGGCGGGCAACAGGTTGAGGGAAGCGGCATGGTGATGCGGGTACTGTCCGATGACAACGACGGCAGTCGACACCAACGCTTTATCCTGGAGCTCAGCTCAGGTCGCACAGTACTGGTCGCGCACAACATCGATCTCGC
>CAYWYT010000386.1:0-2450 GCA_964462665.1 uncultured Woeseiaceae bacterium
CCGATACCCACACCTCGATGTCCACCACACGCGAGGATAACTTCTTCGGCAAGCTTCCTCATCTCGAGCCCAGCGCCAAGAGGTCCGAGGAGGTGTTTCTTCGCAGCCCAGTGGACGACTCACCTACCGCGTATGCCTGGCAGATGGGCGCCTCTGGCATTGTCGCCACATGGGCGCAGGAGAATACCCGCGAATCCATCTACGACGCCATGAAGCGAAAGGAGGTCTACGCCACCAGCGGGTCACGTATCACTGTTCGCGTTTTCGCCGGCTGGGACTTTCAGACTGATGAAGTCGAGCGTCCCGATTTTGCCGAACAGGGTTACGCGCGCGGTGTCCCCATGGGTGGAGATTTGAAAAAAGCAACCAAAGGTAAAGCGCCCACGTTGATGATTCGCAGCTTGCGCGATCCCGACAATGCCAACCTTGATCGAATTCAAGTCATCAAGGGCTGGGTGGATAAAAAAGGCAAGACCCACGAACGTATTTATGATGTCGCCTGTTCCGATAACCGTTCAATTAAAAAACGTCGCTGCAACAAACCGGTGGGTAATACGGTGAATGTTGCCGATGCATCGTACACCAACACCATTGGCGATCCGATGTTGATGGCGTACTGGAAAGACCCTGATTTCGATGCAAAACAAAGCGCGTTTTACTACGTGCGTGTGCTCGAGATCCCTAAACCACGTTGGAGCGCTTACGACGCCAAGTTCTATAAATTGAAAATGCCGAAGGAGGTGCCTATGGTCGTACAGGATCGCGCTTACACTTCACCGATTTGGTATACGCCTTAAGTAGAAATTAAATTAAGCCATCAAAAAAATTATCCTATACATCACTTATTGGATAGATGAATTAAAACAGACAAGAGTAATAAACCATGAACACAAAAACAGAATGGCTTAAACGCATAGCTTTGTTGATAACGGCCTCGGCATTGTCGGGCGTGGCCCTTTCCGATGCAGTGGAAAAAGAGCATATGCTCGTGCACAAGAAACCCTATTCTCCTTATGTGGATCAACATTTCCCCAAGCGGGTATTTTTCGGCGATACCCACTTTCACTCTTCGCTTTCTATAGATAGCGGCATGATCGGAAACACTATAGACCTGGACTCGGCCTTCCGTTTCGCCATGGGCGAGGAGATTGTCACTAGTTCTGGTCAGCGGTCACGACTAAACCGGCCACTGGACTTCCTGGTGGTTTCGGACCACGCCGAGTATCTCGGTATTTCTAATCTTATCGCCACCGGGAACCCCACGTTGCTGGCAACCGACGTTGGCAAGGATTGGTACGCAGCGGTGCAAAAGGGCGGGGAGGCCGCATGGGCCAAGGTGCTTGATATGTTGGACGACTTCGCCTCGGGAACCCCTCGTTTCCGGGATGCCAAGCTTGAGCGTACCGTCTGGGATCAGGTCGTTGACACAGCATCCAAGTACAACAAGCCCGGCGCTTTCACCGCATTCAACGGTTACGAATGGAGCTCAGGACCTGGCGGCAACAACCTGCACCGGGTGGTGGTCTTTCGGGACGGGCCCGAGCGGGTAAAACAGATCATCCCCTTCTCCGCGTTCGACTCCAATGACCCCGAGGCTCTCTGGGACTTTATGGCCGGATATGAGGAGAAGACCGGTGGAAGCATCCTGGCGATCCCCCACAACGGCAACGTCAGCAACGGCGTCATGTACGCGGAGACCGTCAAGGGCAAGAAAATGACCCGAGACTACGCCGAGCGCCGGGCTCGCTGGGAACCGTTGATGGAGGTCACGCAGATGAAGGGCGACGGCGAGGCGCATCCATCGCTTTCCCCGAATGACGAATTCGCAAACTTCGAGACCTGGGACTTTGGTAATATTGACGGTGTTCCTAAAGAAGACAAAATGCTGCAGTACGAATACGCTCGTTCGACGCTTAAGACGGGAATCCGACTGGAGCAGACGCTCGGCGTCAATCCTTACAAGTTCGGGATGATCGGCAGCTCCGATACCCACACCTCGATGTCCACCACGCGTGAAGACAACTACTTCGGCAAGCTCCCTCATCTCGAGCCTAGCGCCAAGAGGTCTGGGGTAGTGCTTGCTAGCAACAAAGTGGACAATTCAGCTGTCGTGAGTGCCTGGGAGACAGGCGCTTCGGGAGTCATCGGCACGTGGGCGCAAGAGAATACCCGCGAATCGATCTTCGACGCCATGCAGCGCAAGGAGGTCTACGCCACCAGCGGGTCACGTATCACTGTTCGCGTTTTCGCCGGTTGGGATTTCGAAGCTGATGAAGTAGAGCGCCAAGATTTTGCTGCTCGCGGCTACGCAAATGGTGTCCCTATGGGTGGTGATTTGAAAAACGCCCCCAAAGGTAAAGCACCCACGTTGATGATTCGTAGCTTTCGCGATCCTGACAATGCCAACCTTGATCGAATTCAAGTCATCAAGGGCTGGGTGGATAAAAAAG
>CAYWYT010000387.1:0-2443 GCA_964462665.1 uncultured Woeseiaceae bacterium
TCGGCGTCGCAGGCGGCCACACCGGAGCAATCAACTCACTAAACACCATGAAGACCATTTGCCGAAACCTGCATTGCTGGGTGTTGCCACAGGACGTTTCTATCGCAAATTCGGCCACAGCGTTTGGCGACGACGGTAGCGCAACCGACCCCGCGCTCCAGGAGCGTCTGTCAAACGTCGGCAGGCAAGCTATGAAATTCGCTTCATTGCAAAAAAAGGTTCAGCAGGACGACTTCATGGCTATGTGGAAGACGCTGCCTACTTGGTGAACAGCTGTTGGCCAGACACACATCAGAAGTTGTAGCCAAGAAAGAGTACCGGCCCCTGATGCTCAATCTCGATGAATCCGTCCAGGTCTTTCTGGTTTGAGCGCAGCTTCATTTTGTAATAATTGTAGCCAATGCCCAGATTCATTCTTTCGCCAATTCGCCTTTGCAGGTCTATCGTAAAGTAGTTAAGCGAACCCTCGAATTGGTCGAAGTCAGTACGGAAGAATTGCAGCTTTGCTGCGAGTTTCATCTTCTCTCCCATATTGACGGACCCATGGAGTCCGGCTACCGGTAGCGGCGCCTCCAGACTGGATTTTTCCGTGTCGTCGGGCAGTGTTGAGGTAATGATCGAGTCGAAAGTCGAATAGTGTATGCCCGCCATTACACCAAGCTCCTTTTGCGCGTCACGCAATAAGGAAAAAGCATAGCCGATGCGTAGCGACTTGAAATGCGAGCGACTCTCAATTTCAGTACCGGGTGCATACACCGTATCGCCGTAGCGCAAATCCTCGCTGATAGTCGTGCTTGCGTTACGAACCAGTTCGAAGAACCCGGCTTCCAGGCGGTGATAACGACCGATGCGCCAGACGGCATCCAGCTGTATCACGTTGTCACGGTCGGACTCGCCGAACACATCCTCAAAGTCGATTTCGTCACCCGGCACGCCGTCAGAATCATCGCGACCAATCAGGGTGTTGGAATTGGTATGGAACGCCCCGATTCGAATGTCGAACCGCGGCTCATCCGGGAACTCAATATCGTAGCCGCTCGCATTAAATATATCGGCGTTATAGGCAAGGGCAAGGTTTACAGACCAGAGCTGCTTACTATCGACAATCGGGCTGTCCTGAATACTGTCTGCCAGATTCTCCAAACTTAACTTGCCACTGAGCAACCACTTCTCAGTCAACTCGTAACCCCAGACGATCTTGAGCTTGGTGTTGAGCGCCTCGCCAGGATGATACTCCGGGCGTGTCGGCGTAGCCGCAGCAGGTGAAACGGCATAGTAGTATTCGGTGTACTTACTGTCCTGATATAGCGCCGCAATCTCAGGCACGATGTAACCGCGCGAAAACTTGATAGGGTAAGACACCGCAAAACGGCTGTTGGCACCGTCATGTCGGTTAGTTGGCTCAATAAAAGCGCCAAGATGCAGCTGAACCGGCCAACGACGAAAGCCAACTGCAGGGCCAAGCTCTATGCTCCATTTAGGCTCTTCAATACCGCTCAGCTCATCGGCATCATGATTGCCAAAGCTCAGGGTCTGGATGCGTCCTGCAGCCGCAAATTCCCAACCACCAGCTGTTGCCTTGCGCAATGCCATGCCACCGTCGCGCACGACCAACCAGCCGTCCGTAAATGCGGGGTGCTGGAACGACGTCAGATAGGGATATGCGTACGTGCTGTTACGCGAACCGATGTATGGATTCTCAGAAGTAGTAGCAGCCAGACCAAGTGCATAATCGTTCAGATCATACTTGCGCAGATAGTCCAGCCACTTCCCTGCCTCAGCCACAGCTGGCAGAAGTACGAGAACGAGCATACTCACGAGTAGCCGCATAGCGTCGATTATCCGATTTTCAAATATTAGGGCTAATCAGCCTACCCGGCTCTGCGTCGGTCGGTATCGGTTTATGCCGATAAAAGCGCATGCCAATCCAATACAGCGCCGCTGGCACCGCGAATGCTGCTATTGATGCCGGTACAACATTAAACATCCAATGCGTCGCGCCTGAAAACGGATTGTAAAGCGCAAAATACGTGACCTGACCGAGCACAATGCCGGCAAGTGCAAGCAGATTAAATCCTTTCCAGTAATAGTATTCGCCGCTGGGTGCCGACTCATAGATCGCGCGCAAGTTGATCTGTTGCTTGCGAACAAAAAAGTAATCCACAAACAGAATGCCGCCCACGGGCGCATGCATCGTACCGTTGTACGCGAGAAATGCATCGCCCATGTTATAGAGTTCTTGTGGCCAAAAAACAAAAGCAACGAGTGGTATCAAAGTGACAATAACGATCTGCCACCACGCGCGTTGTCGTAGCCCGGGGAGATGCCGCAGCGCCAGTCCGCTCGCATAAACAGACACAACAGTTGAGGTTATATTTGCCAATGCGACAAATGCCAACGCCATAACTCCAAACACTATTCCGCCTAAAGGAATCATCCACTC
>CAYWYT010000388.1:0-2433 GCA_964462665.1 uncultured Woeseiaceae bacterium
CCTGGCTTACGGTTATAACCAAAGGTGAAAACCATCTTCACCCACCTATTGGGAAAATCCATTCCCTGTCGGATGGCAACCGTCGCCTGATAAACTGACTAAGGTCTCTCCATCTGCGTAGGCGTCTATTAAGATCAGGTTTCAAACTGATCGCCTACGGTCTTCGACGATCGCCGCATCCTTGCGGCTATCCGCAGCCTTTTCCGAAGAAAAAGCTACAAAATCTAGCTAGGCGTCTACGGACGCCGAATCTACTGACACACTCGGACCCATCGTGCTGGATACGGTCAGCTTCTTGAAGTAAGAGCCCTTCGCAGACGACGGCTTGGCTTTCTTCAGGTCAGCCAGCAGTGCTTGCAAATTTTCTTTGAGCGCAGGAACTTCAAAGTCCGCACGTCCGATCGGGCAATGAATAATTCCTGCCTTATCGGTGCGGTAACGTACCTGTCCGGCCTTCGCGTTCTTTACAGCCGTCGAAACGTCTGCCGTCACCGTGCCAACTTTCGGGTTTGGCATCAGTCCGCGTGGGCCGAGTATCTGACCGAGTTGACCTACGACTCGCATCGCGTCCGGCGTTGCAATGACAACGTCAAAATTCAAATCGCCACCTTTGATGCTCTCTGCAAGATCATCAAATCCAACAATATCTGCTCCTGCGGCGGTTGCCTTCTCGGCATTCTCGCCTTGTGCAAATACGGCAACCCGAACTGTTTTACCGGTGCCATTCGGCAGCACGGTAGAGCCACGAACGACCTGGTCCGATTTACGCGGATCCACGCCGAGGTTCACGGCAATATCAACACTCTCAGCGAACTTGGCAGTTGCCAATTCTTTTACGAGGTCCAGCGCTTCGTCAACAAGATAGGCTTTCGCGACATCAACTCTCTCGCGTGCGACCTTTTTACGTTTGCTGTCAGCCATTACTTCACTCCCTCAACGTCAATACCCATGCTGCGTGCTGTGCCAGCAATGGTGCGCACTGCGGCGTCCATGTCTGCGGCGGTCAAGTCCGGCATCTTCGTCGTGGCGATTTCTTCCAACTGCGCACGATTCACTTTGCCAACCTTGTCCGTATTCGGCGTGCCAGAGCCTTTCTTAACTCCAGCAGCCTTGCGCAACAGGATTGCGGCAGGCGGGGTCTTGGTAATGAATGTAAAACTACGATCGCTGTAGACCGTAATTACCACAGGAATCGGCAGTCCGGGTTCTGTACCTTGAGTCTCTGCATTAAACGACTTACAGAATTCCATGATATTCACACCGTGCTGACCCAAAGCCGGGCCGACTGGCGGTGACGGATTTGCCTGGCCCGCGGGGACCTGTAGCTTGATGTAACTCGCTACTTTCTTAGCCATTTTTCTCTCCCGAGTCCGAACGCCCTCTAATTAAGAGAGCTCCTCGTAATTAATTAATACTGCCTAACTAGCCTTTTTCTACCTGGCCGAAGTCCAACTCAACCGGTGTTGACCGACCAAGAATCTGAACTGCAACCTGCAATCTGCTCTTCTCATAATTGACTGCTTCAACGACACCACTAAAGTCGTTGAAAGGACCGTCAATAACGCGCACAACTTCACCCGGCTCAAACAATACTTTCGGCCGCGGCTTATCGACGCCTTCCTGTACCCGTTGCAGAATATTGTCTGCTTCTTTCTGCGATATCGGCGCTGGACGATCACTCGACCCACCGATAAATCCGAGTACTTTCGGCACTTCTTTTACGAGGTGCCATGTCTCGTCATCCATTTCCATTTGCACCAGCACGTAGCCCGGAAAGAACTTGCGCTCACTGCGACGCTTTTGCCCTTCTTTCATTTCGACTACTTCTTCAGTCGGAACCAGGATTTCGCCGAATTTCTCCTGCAAACCCATGCGTTCAATTCGCTCTTCGAGCGAAGACTTCACCTTGTGTTCGAAATTCGAATAGGCGTGGACGATGTACCAGCGTTGGGACACTTACAAAATTCCTTTTATCCGACGAACTGTCGGGTTAACCAAAGCAAACCTGAGTCCAGCAGCCAGAAAAACACAGCCATCACCAAGGTAAACACGAAAACAGCAATTGCTGTTTGCGTTGTCTCTTGCTTGGTCGGCCATACGACCTTGCGAATCTCAACGCGTGAACCCTGGATGAAATGCCAAAGTCGCTGACCCTGCGTACTGGTCATCGCAATCGCGATACCCAGCCCGGCGCCACCAAGCACCATCAAAACTCGCAATGGCAATGCGATCTCAAACTCGAACGCATAGAACGAATAGAGACCGCCGACTATCGCCGCAGCCGCAATAAGCAGCTTGATGATATCCAGCACGCCGCTTTCACTTGTTTCTGTTTGTGCACTCATTTCAATTTATCGGGCCTAAAGGCCCTCCTACTACACCAGCTTTCAAATGGCAGGCCAGGAGGGAATCGAACCCCCAACCTGCGGTTTT
>CAYWYT010000389.1:0-2433 GCA_964462665.1 uncultured Woeseiaceae bacterium
AATCTGATGTGTCGATGGTAACGAGCCAGATGGTTGGCTCGTTCCGCACCGACGCCCGCACCCGCGCCGAGTTTCTACGCATGATTGACGGCGGGCGTTAAGCGCCTACCCTAGTGTGGTAACAGCGCCGCGTCGCCGTCGTAGGCCTCGCCCAGCATCTGTTGGCGTATCAATGGAATCGGCGGCGAACCAAAGCTCAGAAACTCGTTATGGTATCGGCCCCACGCCTCTTCGCCACCGCGACCAGTCGTCCAGTCGTCACGCAATTTGTTGATCATCAACTTGCCAAGCGTGTAGTTCAGATAACCCGGATCATAAGTACCGCGATAAGCTTGTTGCTCTGCATTGCCAAAGTCCTGAAAGCCTTTTTCCAGAAACATCTGTTGGCTTTCCTCGATCGTCATGCCTTCTGCGTGTAATCCAATCGCGGACATATAACGTACGTTGCGCAGCAGGGCATTCAACAACTGGCCAATCCGAACCTCGGGATCACCGTCACCAAGACCCGCATCAACCATCATTTGTTCGGTGTAATGCGCCCAACCTTCACCGAAGGTGTAGGTACCGAAATGCCGTCCAATGTTGTTCTCGGTGCGATTCGAATGCAGGTATTGCAGGAAGTGGCCGGGCCACACTTCGTGTACCGAAATCGCCAGCAAGTCTGTCTCGCCCGGGATATAGGCGAGCTGATCTGCCTCGCTCCAACTCGGATCCGGTGGCGCAATGTAGTACACAGATGGCAGACCACTTTCATAGGAACCTGGAATACTGATATAGGCGGCGTTGAAGCGTCGATGCGGCGGCGCCTCGTCAACAAGTGCTTCCTCATCGCTCGGTATTGAGACGATGTCGTTGTCGATCAAAAATTGCTTTAGCGCTGGCAGTTGCCGCGTCGCTCCGCCCACAGCACCTTCGGGCGGTTTCCGATTTTGCACTTTCAGAACACAAGCCTCGGTACTCTCCCCCGGCGCAAATTCCGCACAGGCCTCGTACAGCATGTCCAGATTACGTTGTAAATCGAGCTCGCCCGCAGCTTTCAATTCTGCCAGCGTAATATCCACGCCCTGCGTGTCTTTCAACATCTTCAGGAATCGTTCTTCACCTAGCGCGTAGTCATCAGTAGCAGTCGCCTTAAGACCCTCGAGCCATGCAGCCGCCTGTTGTACTGCCGCAATCGCATCATTGTTCGCCGCAGCGAACTGGCGTTGCAGTTGCTCATCTTCTACGCCGGCAAACAACTCCGGCACGGTCGACTCAAGATAGCCTGCGAAGCCGGACAAGATGCCATGACCAAGTTGCAAAAAGGGTGCCGGTAACGGCGGCTCAAGATTGTCGCGCATCGTCTGCAGCGCAGCCGGAATTTGTGCAACATAGCGAGTATAAGCCTGCATACGCTCGTCCAACGGCGCGTATTCTCTGTCGACATAAACGCTAACGCCAAATTGCACGTAATCCAGAGGATTGTTTGTCGCATAGCCTGAATCGCGCAACTGGAATAACTGCCCCCGCATTTCCGTCAACAGGTAGTCGCGCTCGAATGCTTCGATTCCGACAAGATCAGAATAGGCTGAGGCATCCACAATGACCCGATCAATCCATTCGGCCTTAGCCGCCCGTCCCGCCATGCTTTTGTCCGACATTTGGCCGTCATACTCATGCAGGCCGGCGTCGACTGCAGATTCCGGGTTTTTTTCGTAGTACTCAGATATCGTTTGGGCGGCGAACTCTTCCCACGTCGGCGTGGAGTCAGCAGTAACTTCCGGTGCGTCTTGTTTGGCACAACCAAAA
Source organism: uncultured Woeseiaceae bacterium (assembly GCA_964462665.1). Classification (GTDB taxonomy): domain Bacteria; phylum Pseudomonadota; class Gammaproteobacteria; order Steroidobacterales; family Woeseiaceae; genus UBA1847. The sequence continues at coordinate 1,789 of CAYWYT010000389.1, forward strand.
ATTAGCAGTGTCACTAATGCGATAGATACGAATTTGCTCATTGGTTTTGCTCCAGGCCGAGTTCCGCTCGCCCCTGATTGAATGTGATATCGACAGGAATGTTGGCTTGCGTAAGGCGGTCAAGGTCTGCCTGCAACTGACTACCGACAATCCCTTTGCTGTTCGTCAAGGCGACCGCGCCTGCGTAATCGCCGTCACCTTGCAACACCAAAAGATCGTGGGAAAGACCAGCGATGGCCTCGCCCATGCGTTCGAAATCGACGCGGTATTTGCCGCTCTCCGCATCGCGGACAAACGCGTCACGTTCCATGAAGTAGTTAAAGCGCACCATATTTGCTTTGCCATGCGCGTCGCTGGCGCCGAAACGGATCGAACGAAAAACGCCGGCCATGAAGGTTACGTAGTAGTCCTCAAGCGCCGAGTCACCCATTTCGCCAGCCTCGAAGAGCTCGGTGATCATGTACAAACCGAGAATATCCGCTTTGCCCTCTTCCATGCTTGAGTAAATATCCAGCAAGGCGTCGCGAACCGTGCCCTTGCCGGTAATGGTGTTCTTAACGCCGAGTCCGTGCGCGACTTCATGAAACATTATGTTCGCGAAAAAAGCGTCGAACGAAATATGCTGTCGTTGCGAGTCATCGACGA
>CAYWYT010000390.1:0-2429 GCA_964462665.1 uncultured Woeseiaceae bacterium
GAAAACTCCTTTATTGTTCTTTTTGCGGCAAAAGCCAACACGAAGTTCGCAAGCTAATTGCGGGTCCTTCGGTCTTTATTTGCGATGAATGTGTCGAGCTCTGTAATGACATCATCCGCGAAGAACTTGAAGACACTGGCGAGGCCGGGCATGACAAGCTGCCCAAGCCTCAAGAGATCAAGGAAATCCTCGACGAATACGTCATTGGCCAGGCGAGCGCCAAGAAAGTGCTGGCTGTGGCCGTCTACAACCATTACAAACGACTTAACGACCGCCTTGATGATCGCAACAAGGACGACGTTGAGCTCGCTAAAAGTAATATCCTGCTGATCGGCCCAACCGGCTGTGGCAAGACGCTATTGGCTGAAACACTGGCCCGACTGTTGAACGTGCCGTTCACTATCGCCGATGCGACTACATTGACCGAAGCCGGCTATGTCGGTGAGGACGTCGAGAACATCATTCAGAAGTTGCTGCAAAAGTGCGACTACGATGTTGAGAAGGCGCAGACGGGCATTGTGTACATAGACGAGATCGACAAGATTTCGCGTAAGTCGGACAACCCGTCGATCACTCGGGATGTTTCCGGTGAAGGCGTGCAGCAAGCACTCCTCAAGTTGATTGAAGGAACCATTGCGTCCGTACCGCCGCAGGGTGGTCGCAAGCATCCGCAACAGGAATTCCTGCAGGTCGACACGGGCAATATCCTCTTTATATGTGGCGGCGCTTTCGCAGGACTCGACAAAATCATTCTCAATCGTTCCTCCAAGAGCGGTATCGGCTTCGTCGCTGATATCAAGATGGAAGAAAACGAGCTGAGCATTGGCGAGTTGTTGCATGAGGTCGAACCACAGGACTTGATTCGTTACGGTCTGATCCCCGAATTCGTAGGCCGTCTGCCGGTCATTGCGACACTCGAAGAGCTGGACGAGTCTGCGCTGGTGCAAATTCTGCTGGAGCCGAAAAACGCGCTCACCAAGCAGTACCGCAAATTGTTCGAAATGGAAGGCGTGGACCTTGAGTTCCGCGAGGATGCGCTGGCCGCTGTTGCCAAGCGCGCTATGGAACGCAAGACCGGCGCTCGTGGACTGCGTACCATCCTCGAATCCGTTTTGCTCGACACGATGTACGAGCTGCCGTCTGCTGTTGGCGCGAGCAAGGTCGTTGTGGACGAAGCCGTCGTCACCGGCGAGAACAAGCCGTATGTGATCTACGAGTCGGAAGAAAAACCGGCTGAAGAAATCGAGCAACAACAACAGCCGCGCCCAACTGGCTCGGACGGAGCATGATCGGGCCTAAGACTCTCCAACAATAATAATTACTTGAATTTTGGGGCTTCGGACGCATGTCCGCTGACAGCATCATTTAACGAGGATTATTCCAGGTGTCTGAAAAAGATCTGATTAGCGACGTAGAAGTTACGGACGATATGTCCGGCATTCCGGTACTGCCATTGCGCGACGTTGTCGTATACCCGCACATGGTTATTCCGCTGTTCGTTGGACGCGACAAATCCATTGTTGCGCTCGACAAAGCGATGGCCGAGGGCAAACGAATCCTGCTGGTCGCACAAACGCGACCTGATCTGGATGACCCACAACCCAATGATTTATATGAAGTTGGTACGCTAGCTACCATCTTGCAGCTGTTGAAGTTGCCCGACGGTACCGTCAAGGTATTGGTCGAAGGCACCGAGCGGGCCCTGGTTGATCGCATCAATGTGACGGACTTTTTCTCCGCAGAGATTTCCCTGTTGCCCGAGGATGACCGCCACGATGAACGCGAAATCGACGTGCTGGTGCGCTCAATCATTGCTCAGTTCGAGCAGTACGTAAAACTCAACAAGAAAGTCCCGCCCGAGATTCTGACCAGCTTGTCCGGTATCGATGCGCCAGGCCGACTGGCCGACACCGTTGCCGCGCACATGGCGCTGAAATTATCTGAGAAGCAACGCATTCTCGAAATCCAGGACGTCAAAACGCGACTCGAGCAGATTCTCGGCATCATTGAGGGCGAAATCGATGTGTTGCACATCGAGAAACGCATTCGTGGCCGTGTTAAGCAGCAAATGGAAAAGAGCCAGCGCGAGTACTATCTGAATGAGCAGATGAAGGCTATTCAGAAAGAGCTCGGCGAGATGGATGACGTACCGAATGAGTTGGCCGATCTGGAAGCCAGGATCGAGAAAGCCGGTATGTCGAAAGAAGGCCTCGAAAAGGCCACTTCCGAATTGAACAAGCTAAAGCTGATGTCGCCGATGTCGGCCGAAGCAACCGTAGTTCGCAACTACATCGACTGGCTTCTCAAAGCGCCGTGGAAGAAAAAGAGCAAGGTATTGCGCAACCTGACCAAAGCCGAAGAGATCCTCGAGGCAGACCACTACGGTCTCGACAAGGTCAAGGAACGCATTCTTGAGTATTTGGCGGTAC
>CAYWYT010000391.1:0-2427 GCA_964462665.1 uncultured Woeseiaceae bacterium
ATCGTTTGCGTCGAATCGAAGCGACGGTACGGCAACTCGCTGTAACCCAGGTGCAGCCCGTAAACACCCTGTCGTCCTGCGTCCATACTGAGCACGCGCGAATCCAGGCCAATATCCTCAAGCCGCCAGTTCATTCGATAGCCGTCGCTGTTATAGGCGCCATCGCCATCGACGTTCAGGTAAAACCCCTCGCTGTCGTATCCTGTGGCATTGCCATAGCGCACGGCATCATCACTAACGTATGTGGCACCAACGTCGTAGTTTCCGCGATGGCCGTCTTCAAACGGGCACGACTCACACAACCACTCACTGGTGTCGACCTGCGCCCAGCCGGTAAGCGGTATGGCCAGTAGCAACAATAGTGTGGGTGCTATTTTCCGCGTCATCGCAAACCCTACCTATTCAAGTTCGAGCCGGACGGATGATTTGAGCCATGCACCTGAGAATGACAATTCAGGCAGTTTTGTCCGAGCAGGTACGGCGACGGCGAGCCGCCTGGCAATCCGCCGGCATCCTGCGCGATACTTGGGTGACCGCTCTGCGAGTGGCATCCCTGGCACAACATCGGGCCACGCAGGGCTAACATCCCCGGATGATTTGAACCATGTGGGTCATGGCAGTCGCCACAATTCTCGCTGACCGGCGCATGTTCCCAGAGATACGGTCCGCGCTGCTCCGCATGGCAGCCGTAGCAAGTGTCATTTACGGTTTGCCGCACAAACTCACCATTGCTGGTTGCCCCGTGCGCGCTGTGACAGCTGCTGCAGCCCATCTTGCCGTCGAGAACCGGGTGCGCGTAAGGCTTCATTGCCTGCGTACGTTGCTGTTGATGACAATCAAAACACACCTCGGGCTCGGTCGACGCCACCAGTACCGGGTCTTGTGCAGTATGGCTGGAGTGGCAGCCTGAACAGGCAACCTCCTGCATATCGTGCTCCCCACCATGCCAGGCAAGACCCAGGTCATTTTCGTGACAATCGGTGCAGAAGCCGTTCTGCTCAAGAATTGAGGTGACGCTATTCGCACCGAATGCGGTTATGGGTGGCCGCTCTTCGCCGCGACGAACACGGCCCGCGTGTTCACCGCCAGGCCCGTGACAGGCCTCGCACTGCAGTTGGCCATGACCGAATGGCGTGCGCGAATCTTCGCGCACAGCATGCTTGCTGCGAAACACGGCCAGCGTTGCCTGATCATCATGGCAGGCAAAACAGGAATCTGCGCCCTTGCGACTGTATTCCGGCTCGCTATCGTCCGACTGCGCAAATACGGCGCAAGAGATACTCAGCGCGCCCAATACGACCAGGCGCGCCAGTAACCGCAGAAGTTGCGAGTGCACAATCATTCTGCGCTTCAGTTGTCGTCAAACTCGCCGACGCCATGTACAAGGGCAACGTCAGCCGTTCGCCCTGGTCCATGACAAAGCGAGCAGGTTTCAACACCCGCTGAAATCAGTGAGCTGTCTGCAGCCTTGCTCGCCGCAAAATCGCCACCGTTCTGTTTCATGTGTTCAGCTGCCAGGGTACTGGCATGACAGGCCGAACATACCGCCGCATTCGGCGAGATAACGACGTCATCCGTAACAATCGCAGGGTCGTTCGCGTCGACCGTAGTACCGAGAATTTCGCCCGGCTCAACCGTATAGTAACTACCGGCCACATGGCATCCTTCGCAGTTATTCAGCCTGCCGGGATAAACCACATCGAAATACGGATGTGCCGAGTTGCGGAAACCGCAGACGCCGACGTTACCCGCGTGGATACCGTGGATCATGCTCTTCATGTCGATCGACTGATCGTCAGGTCCCAGCGTATCCACACAAGCGGTACCCGCCACGCGTTGCTTAATGTCGGTCGCGTTCGGGTTGTGGCAGAGCGCGCAGACTTCCGGTTTGTCAGTACGATTGCCGCCGTGCAGCGAGAGTTGTTTATGACAATCAGAGCATTTTTCGGTTAATACCGCGCCGCGCCGCGCTGTTGCCGCTTCGCCGTCGATTCCAAAGTACTCGATAGCACTGGTAACAGCGATGCGGTCACTGAATACACCATCACCATCAAGGTCTGCGGCCGGATGGCCTTCGAGCGCCGCGCCAATCGAACCGCTAAGTCCGGCCGGCAAACCGATCGCCATTACTGCGGTGTAGATGCCATCGCCGTCGGCATCGGTGCCTGCTCCACCACATGCGACACCAAGCGCGTTCATGCCCAGCGGCGCTGCGTTGCTATTGCCGCTATCGGCATTGTTAAAGTCTTCGGTCGTCCAGCCAATATCAATCGCCAGACGACTTGTGCCGGTGGCGCAGGCCGTAAACGCAGGGTCCGTATCCAGATTATAGGGTGTGCCGAGTGCGTCGGTCACAGAGTAGTCGACCTCAGGTGGCGCACCGCCGGCAACGACATTGCGGACATCCACTACGTTGAACACGAAATT
>CAYWYT010000392.1:0-2409 GCA_964462665.1 uncultured Woeseiaceae bacterium
GAACACGTGTCGAACCGCCAACCATGATGACTTCATCAATTTCTGCGGACTTGACGCCTGCATCGCGTAACGCGCGGCGACAGGCAGTCAACGTTTTGCTGACCAAATCTCTAACCAGTTCTTCGAAGTCTGTTCTGGAAAGAGTTCCAGACCATTGCTGGGATTCATTGTCGATGTTTATTGCGGCTGATTCGGCACTGCTCAAACTTTCCTTGGCGCTGCGCGCTGAGATTAATATGCGTCGTGCGAGATGAGCATCTACGTCCTGGAATCCGGCCTGAGCAATTATCCATTCACCAATCGCGTGATCCATATCGTCACCGCCAAGCGATGAGTCGCCACCCGTTGCAAGAACTTCGAAAACTCCTTTATTAAGTCGCAGCACAGATACATCGAATGTTCCGCCGCCAAGATCATAGACAGCTACGGTGCCGTCATTATTCTGATCAAGACCGTAAGCCACTGCCGCAGCCGTTGGCTCATTGAGCAAACGATATAGTTTTAATCCAGCCAGGGTCGCGGCATCGCGCGTCGCCTGTCTTTGCGCATCGTCGAAATAAGCCGGAACGGTAATCACCACGCCATCAAGATCATCGCTGAGGCTTTGGCTGGCGCGATGCGCCAGTGCCTGCAAAATGTCGGCAGATACCTCCACCGCGCTGAAATCTCCGCTGCGGGTCCGAATCCGTGGAACATTGCTATCTTGTGGAGTGATTAACTCGTAGGGCAACACATTACCGAGTCGAGCTACATCGTCACTCGCACGACCCATTAAACGTTTTACCGATGAAATCGTGTTCAGTGGATCGATAGCCTGCAGCGCAGCCGCGTCGTAACCAATCAGCTTCTCGCTTTCGCCATAATGAACCACCGAGGGCAATAAGCTGCGACCTTGCTGATCCTGCAAGCACACGGCCTCGCCACTGCGCACGGTTGCGACAAGCGAATTGGTAGTGCCGAGGTCGATACCGATTGCTACTCGACGTTGATGAGGGTCAGTTGATTGCCCCGGTTCTGATATCTGCAACAGCGCCATTTAAAGGCCCTCTAGTTCAAATTGAAGCTCATCCAGCTGCTGTTGAATTCGCTGAATAAATTGCATTTTACGGCTGATGGTAACTGCTTCCACCAGATCTTCACTGTCAAAGCGGACTACGAATTCAGCGGCGAGCTCAGACGCGCGTTGCGCGAGCTGATCTTCGATTTGCTGGCATTGATCGAGTCCGTTGTCGGCTTCGCGACAAGCATCAACGGCCTCCCTGAGCTCAATCTGTTCCATTAAAAATCCAACGTCCGAAGTTGTCGCCGAATCATCGGGTATGTCAGCGCCATTAATTTCCAGCAAATAGCGCGCGCGTTTGACCGGATCCTGCAGGGTCTCATAGGCTTGATTGATCCAGGATGCCACCTGCACCGCTAGTCGCCTGTTACGGTCATCCTCGTTAACGTGTCGATCCGGATGATAACTGGCCTGGAGACGCTGTTGCGCCGTCTGCATACGCGCACGATCAATCGAAAATGCCGGCTTCAAGCCGAACAGTTCAAAATAGTTTTGACTGAGGTCGAGGGACTGCATTGAACTTACTGGCCGGTTTAGACGGTAAAACTCTCGCCACAACCACAAGCGTCCTTGGCGTTCGGATTCTTGAACTGAAACCCTTCATTGAGACCGACTTTTTCAAAATCAACTTCGGTACCATCGAGAAACAGCAGGCTTTTCTTGTCCACGATCACCTTGACGCCTTTGCTCTCGAAAACTTCATCGTCTTCGCGCACTTCGTCGACAAACTCGATCACGTAGGCGAGACCCGAACAACCGGTTGTTTTTACACCGAGTCGCAAACCGATGCCCTTACCCCGATTATCCAGAAAATGCTGCACGCGTGTCGCCGCTATATCGCTAAGTTGAATTCCCATAACTGCCTCTTTTTAGACCGCCGCCTGACGGATTACCGCAGGGGGTTTATTAATCAGTTCCTTCAGTTTTGTAAGCAGCGCATCAACATCCTGCAAGCTGTTGTTCATACCAAAACTAACCTGGATCGCATTCAGAGCAAGATCGTCTTCGATCACCATTGCCGTCAACACGTGACTCGGCTCGGTAACCATACTGTGACAGGCCGAGCCACTGGAGAGTGCGAATCCGGCTCGATCCAGCTCCATCAACAATGTCTCGCCATGATAATAAGGATTGGCTGGCGGATGATGCAAGAACGGCAGGATAGCGTCCACCACTTCCGGGGGCATCGACGAGGTTGCATTATGATCAAGGTACATCGGCATATCGCTAGCGTAAAATGGATTGATTCTGGCGCAAATCATGAACCCGTGATAGTTCCTGAACCTCGTCGTTATGCATCATGTCAGCGAGAGAAATTGTGGTCAAATAGGTTTCGATTTCTGCGCTCA
>CAYWYT010000393.1:0-2401 GCA_964462665.1 uncultured Woeseiaceae bacterium
GAGTTCACCCGCCATCGAAAGCGAGCTCGTCGATTGGTTGCTGTCGCGCGAGGATAAGATTGGGTTTACGAGCTGCGCGGTGCATGGTCATAGCGCGAACTACGAGCGCCTGAGCATTGCCGAACAAGTCATCGGTCGGCAGCGCCGGCAACAGACCCAGGTTCTTTTGCAGCACTCCCTCCTGGATGATTTTCTGAGCTCACTGGCTGCGGAGTTTGGGGATATCGACCTGCACTACTGGGTAGTTCCAGTGCTGGCAGGGGGGCGCCTGACCCAACTCAAGTCGTCTTCTTAAGGAACACCCGCGGCGCAAAAGACGACTGCCGCACGCCGCTGGGGTCAGTAGCAGAGCAATAATCCTGCGAATTGCAGCTAGAACTCCACGACCGCTAACGATCGAGCGGGAAGTTGAAACTCGGCTGTTGGCGCTGCGACCGCAGGCAGGCTTGCCGCCGGGTCGGCGCTTTCATCAATAACAAATATCTGTGTCGGTGTTGCGGGCGCACCGTCCAGCACTATGCTAACGGTCCGAGGCACGCTGTTGCGGTTGACCAGAAGCACTCGCAACGTCCCGCTTTGCGTATCTCGGGATACGAGCACCGCTCCTTGCCCCGCGTCCAAACGGCCGTCCGCGAATCCCTGCACGTCCAGTCGTTCAGCATTGCCGGCAGTCAATTTCGTCATCAGTTCATACGCTCGATACAGATAGCGTGGCGTACCGTTATTATCAATGAGTCCCAGTGCAAGCGGCGGATAGAAATCGTAAATGATGGCGTTGTGAGAGCGATCGAGACCGGCAATCGCGCCGAGCGCGATGACCGTTGCCGCGTGCAGGGCGGGGTCCATTGTCATCGCATATTGCTGGTCGTCAGCACGTGTCGCCAGGTCGGGGCCCCATTCGCCGAGTACGAGTTCGGCGTCTTGATAATCTGTTGAGTTCCGGACGGCAGCTTCGGTTTGTACAATCGCATCGACAATAAATAATGGGTCATCGTTGTATGCATGAAAAGATATGAAATCGAGCGGAATGTTATTGCCATCGAAGCTGGTTATGGTTGCAATCGCACTCGTAAAACTGACGAAGCTTGCGAGACCAATCTTGATCCCCTGACCTGCCGAAACATTGCTTGAATTTCGGTACGCATCCAGTTCTATCAGCGTCGGTATCGCCATATCGAAAAACGACTCAGGGTCCGCGGCCAGTGTCGGCTCCCAGAACTGTGCTGCCTCCGGCTCGTTCCAGACTTCCCAGTACGTGACCGGTCGTGGCCTGTCATTCCCTGTCTTCGTTCCAGTCCCCTCGACCACCCGTTCAACCAGACCAGCAACCGCCTTTGCAAATACGGCAGGATCTGCAGGTTCATTGTTGGAAACGCTGTTGGTGAATGTTGCATCGCAGTCAAGGCGATTCGGTGTCTGATTGATCGACAAAGCGCGTGGCATGTGGTCGACAGATACAAACGATGTCGCGCCGAACATGTCGGCATCGTCAATAACCGAGCGCACGTAATCCAGAGCGTAACGACTGTCGTTGATGTCAGCATCGCCCACTAAAGACCCGTCGGTGTAGCTGAACCAATCCCGACTTGCGATCAGGTCCAGATCTGTTGCGAATGAAGATTGTGCGCTTGGAAACGTGCCCGGACACGCCGTGCCGTCGGTTAACGTGCCGAATCTTTCCGTGGAAATTTCCCAGCGGCCCACGCCAATTCTCCAGTCAGCTCCAGAGCCACCAGGGGCTGCAAAACCCGCATTAGCCATGGCAGATACGAGTCCTGGAACATTCTGGTAGTCGAGTAACACACCGGACAAGTCGTAGAATCCCGCTACTGCCGGCGCGAGCGGCGCACCGACAATGTTGGTGTCTATTGCAAGCTCCCAATCAACCCCTGCCGCGGGCGGCAGTGGTGGGTTCGGAGTGCTGGAGCCGCCAGAACCACCGCAGCCCTGGCAGAGTAAGACAAGAATCGTGCAGAGCAAATGCGAGCGACGAGGAAACGAACGCTCTTTGATTCGGTTACGCATGCGATTAAGGCTGTCCATAAGGCTGACTCGGTGATAATCGAATTATCCTGGTTACCAATATGACAGTTCACACTTTATTGGCGTGTCACAGCTCTCGAAATGGAGAATATGTAGATGGGGCGGATACATTCAGCGGTCCGCCTGTTACAAGTTGAAACAGACTTGCAGGCGAAGATCCATCACCATTGGCTGGTGAAAATAAAAGGACCTTGGCCTCATGGCAAATTTGATTAAGCGCTTTGCCGGAACGTTTCAGCTTATTTTCGTCGTTGCTGTCACCGGCTCGGCGATCTTGTTGTCATACAACCTGAAACCCGATGATTCGGCTCGACCGGCAATGCCTGCTGCGGCTGGCGTCCGCGTGTCTGTTGTGACG
>CAYWYT010000394.1:0-2399 GCA_964462665.1 uncultured Woeseiaceae bacterium
GCCGAAGTACTCGTGTATCCGGGCTATCAGTACCGAAGCTCGACGATGCAGGCGTGCCGCGAGCGCGGCGACGAGCTGCAGGATTTTCGTTGGGGCAGGGATGACGAGCATGTGCGCGGCATGGCAAACGCATTGCGTAGTGGCATGCCCGCTGATGTTAGAGATGAGATTCGTCGTATGCATGACGAGCAGGCAGAGGGTGTTCTGGGGAAAACAAATGCCTTGTATGAAAACGTAGAACAGAGCTATCGGCAAAGTGAAGTCGCAACCACCGCGGATCTCGCGTACGGCGAACACGAGCGGCACAAGCTGGACGTGCATGTGGATACCAAGCGACGCGGCAATGCTTTGCAGCCGGTCCTTATGTTTTTCCACGGCGGCGCTTTCGTTAGAGGCGCTAAGGAAAATTCGAGAAACGTTGGCGAGTACTTTGCCAGTATTGGTCTAGTCGGCATCAGTGCTACCTATAGACTCGCGCCTGAGGCGCAATGGCCGGAGGGCGCCAACGACATTGGCGCTGCGGTGCAATGGGTCAAAGAGAATATCAGTGAGTACGGCGGCGATCCCGAACGTATTTACGTGATCGGAAAATCCGCAGCCGGGCACCACGCGGCAACCTATGCCTTGCGTCCTGAGGTGTTGAGCCAGGATTTCGCACGCGCGGCAGGGATTATTCTAATCAGCGGCTCACTTGATTCCGGAACGCCGGCTTACTTCGGCGACGACGCGTCTAACAGCAAAGCCGTGTTGGGCAATGTCAGTAAAGTCGATATGGACATCATGCTGGCGACGGCCGAGTTCGATAAATACGAAACGGTCGCTGCGGCATTAGCGCTCGCCGAAGAACTGGCGTCAAAGCATGACTCTCTCGCTCGTGTGCGGCAGTTGCCCGGCCACAATCACTACTCACCGAATATATCTATCGGTACTTCGGACCGCCTGCTTAGCAGCGAAATTCTTGATTTCGTATTGGGTGACAGTCAGGAGTAGGGGCGTTACTTGTTAAAATTTCTGATCACGCTCAGAACTGTGTCGAATTGCGCATCACTGATATCTAAATGAAGCACAAAGCGGATTGTTCTTTCCTTGAGGCTCAACGCAAGTACGCCTTGCTCAGCTAAGTGTTCCAGGAAGTGATCAGCATCGACTGTGTCGTCGAGATCAAAGATAACGATATTGGTTTCAACGGGTAAAACCGTGTGCACGTAATTCAATTCACTTAATGTATCGCCGAGTATTCGAGCTTTGTCGTGATCGTCACGGAGACGTTCAATGTGATTCTCGAGAGCGTATGTACCGGCCGCCGCCAAGTACCCAGCCTGGCGCATGCCACCGCCCATCGACTTTCGAACTCGGTGCCCTTTGGCGATGTGTTCTTTTGTGCCAAGTAGCAGTGACCCTATCGGTGCGCCGAGGCCCTTCGACAAGCAAATTGAGATTGTGTCGAACAGTTCGCCGAAGCGCTTGGCAGACTCGTCTTTCGCCACAAGCGCGTTAAACAATCGCGCTCCGTCCAGATGCAGTCGCAGATCGTTCCGGTCGCAGACCTCTCGAATACGTTCGATGTCGGCAATATCCCAACAGCTACCACCACCCACGTTGGTCGTGTTTTCGATGGCCACAAGGCGAGTCATGGGTAAATGCGAGTCGTCACCGCGGTTAATATTCTGTGCCAACTCCTCGGCAGTGAACATCCCGACATCTCCGCGCATCAGGCGAACCGAGCAGCCTGCGTTGGACGCAATGCCACCACCCTCATAAAGATAAACGTGAGACAGCTCATGACAAACGACTTCGTCGCCCGGTTGCACATGGACCTTGATGCCGATCTGGTTGGTCATCGTGCCGCTGGGACAGAACAATGCGGCTTCCATACCAAACATCTCGGCTGCGTGTCGCTGCAAAGAATTTACGGCTTCATCCTCACCGTAAACGTCATCGCCGACCGTGGCCGACATCATGACATCGAGCATGGCTTTTGTGGGGCGCGTTACTGTGTCACTGCGAAGATCTATCAAAGGTCTGTTTCCTGAATAATGGAATGTCTAATGCGTATAAGCACTCAACGTACTACGATGCATATTGGTTCGCAAAGGCAGGGAAAAGTAGATGGTCCGGAATAGATCGAGCTCGCTGACAGTTGCCGTCGTCTTAGTCCTCGCCGCCTGCAGCCCGGCCACCGTCCCCACCATCACCGAGGCGTGGATCCCGATGGAAGACGGCGTGCGCCTTGCCGCCGACATCTACTGGCCGGAAGGGGTAAAAGAGTCGGACCAATATCCGGTCCTGCTCGAGTACACCCCGTATCGGAAGGACGAATCCCGAGCGAGAAATCACGACCTGTATAGCTACTTCCTGGCGCACGGCTATGTCGTGGCGCGGGTGGATGTGCGTGGCAC
>CAYWYT010000395.1:0-2396 GCA_964462665.1 uncultured Woeseiaceae bacterium
CTACCGACCCAGTAAAATTCAACTTCGGTACCGGAGCTATCCGGCTCGACCGGCGCTTCGATGCCGGCAAGAGGATCGAAGCTGGGTGTTTCCCAGGGCGACTCGAAGCGACGTAGCCGCGGCTGCATCCACGGTGAGCTATCGGGTTGCGGGGCTTGATATTGGTCAGCGTCAAACATGCGATGGTAGTCCGCAGCGACTGCATGCCACAGGAGACGCAAGAGGCTGCCTGAGCGCGGGGGTTTGACCTCAGATCCATCACTGCTTAGCTCGACGTGTCCCATAAGGTGCAGCGACTTCCTGGCGCGAGTGCAGGCGACATACAGCAGGCGTCCCAACTCGTGTTGAAACTTGGTCGCCTCTACCTTCTCGATAAAGCGGTGCAGAGGGTCATTATCGACGTCGGAGCGCGGTCCGATCGGGCTAAGAATCTTTTCATCAACCCCGTGTTCGCCCGGAATATCGAACCAGCTCAAAACCGACTTCTCATGTTGACCGGGTGCTCGGCCGAGACCAAACAGCAGAACGTGATCGAACTGCAGCCCTTTCGCCCGATGCATAGTCATTATTTGCAGTCGAGCATTGCTGTCGCTGGAAACGTGCTCGAGATCCAGAGCGCTCTCAAGCTCCGCGACATCGGTCAACGTGCCGCCTTCTTCGAGTTGCTCGAGCACATCGAGATAACGATAAACATTGTCAACGGTAGTTACGTCTTGCAGGATCGCCGGCCCGCCGAGTGCCAGCCAGGTTCGCTCGATGCGGTCACGCAGTGACTCGATTCTGCTGGCCCGCATTTCTGTTCGCAGCAACTCGCGAATCCGAACGGATGCAGCTCGACCGAAGTCGCTTAGGTTCTCCAGTCTCTCACTGTCGTTGAGTAGCTCCCAGATCGTGCTTGTCGACGCGGCACCAGTGACAAGTGCGTGTAAGTCGGTCCAATCCAGCCCAGTCCACGGCGAGCGCAATAACGCCAACCATGCGAGCCGATCGCCGCGGTGAACCATTGCGCGTGTGAGTGCGAGCACGTCGATGATTTCTGGTAAGTCGGTCAGGCGATCAATCTCGACCGCACGATAGGGGACCCCAGCTTGCCGAAGATTAGCCAACAGCATGCTGAGATGTGTACGCCCACGAACTAACACTGCCATGTCATCATCAGGGTGTGCTGCAAGCGTTGCACGTATGGCGTCACAGCCATGTTCAGCTTCAAGATCTGTGTCACTACCGAATACCGGATGCACTACACATTCGCCCTGCCCGGCGAGCTTGGGCACGGAGACCGCCTCAGCATAAGAAACTGCACTTTGTGCGGCGTCATCGCGTTTGGCGAGCACTTCCGGAAATACGGCGTTAAACCAGTCGACCAGCTTTTGCCCGGAGCGGAAATTGCGACGTAAGGTCAACGGGTTCAAAGAAACGCTGCCAATACCAACTTTTTTCGCTAATAAGAACTGTCCGACCTCGGCATTTCGAAATCGGTAGATCGACTGCATTGGATCACCAACACAAAACATAGTGCGACCGTCGCCCTGTTGCCATCCGCCGGTGAGCGCCTCGAGCATTCGATACTGAGCACTCGCGGTGTCCTGCATTTCGTCCACCAGCAAATGCCGCAATTGATAATCGAGAAGCAACGCTACATCACCAGGTTCGTCGGCGCTGCCGAGCGCATCCGCTGCGCTGAGTGCAACCTCGATGTAGTCGGTAATTCCGCGTTCGCCAAAGAGACGCTGCAGCTCGGTGACTGCCAAGGGTAGTAAGCGAAAAAGTGCCAGCAGGACCGACCACTGCTCGTCACTGTAGCTTGCGGGAGGCAGATCGCGTGCGCTCTGCAACAGAAGCCGAAACTGGGTTTCGTCCTGCAGGTCCGCGATCAAATCCATAAATGCTCTCTTCTGGCCGCTGTCGCCAGTTGGAAAGCCTTGCGCCTTTGTTACGGTCTTGCGCCATTGCCCCTGTTTGGTAAGCAACAGTTCAGCGAGGCTCTGCCATTGACCAATATCCGCGGTGAATTTTGACGACAGTCGCGACAAACTGTGTAACCCGTATATTGGGCTGTCCGAGCGGTCGGCGGCCGCGAGTTGCTCGGCTGCATACTCCCCGGACTCAATGATCCTTGCGGCCGCTGCAGTCGGCATGCTCGCATGAATACGCGCCAGACTATCCAGAACCGTATCTTCAAGGCTGGACTCAAAACGGGCCCGCAGCTGAATCGCTTCAGCAGCATCCAGGAGACCGCTGCCAATGAACGGCAGCCACTGATCACGCGTAGCCAGCATGCGTGCAACGTAGCTCGCGTATAAGCCTGTGTTGTTATCAACATGCAGCAAGACTTTCTCTGTTGCATCACGCAGTGCGCCATTTTCGGCGAGCTGGTCCAACGTCAGGAAGGCAGA
>CAYWYT010000396.1:0-2383 GCA_964462665.1 uncultured Woeseiaceae bacterium
TGCACGGTCGGGAGTTCGAATCTCTCCGGGCGCGCCAAATTTAATAAGAAGCTCAATCAATTAGCGGTGGTTGAGCTTTTTTGGATTTGGGGTGTTGTCCCATAGCGGACATTCGCAGCCTTGCAGTACCAATGTCCATTTTCGTCCCAAGGCAGCTGTTTAGGACAATTGTCTAAACGTGCACTTTCGGGTTGCGAAGTAGGCAATCAAAATCCCGTTACCCATCGGGAGTCTGGCCACTTAGTTCCCCGTTGACTCAGCGTATCTGGCTCAGGCTTCGCAGGCCATCTTGCACTCGTCCATCGTACTGCCCGGATCGAAGATTCGTTGCCCGAAGACAGGCCGAAGGCCCATCCTTCCGGACGTAATCTTAACAGCGCCTGTTCGATACGCAATTTCCACGGTTGTTTCAAACTCGTCGGGATAAATATACTGTCTGTTAGGGAGGCTATACGATGAGCCGTCTCCAGCCATGCCCGTTACGGAAGAGATAAGGTCGTCTCTGAGCGAATCAGTTTGACCTACCTGGAGTTGCCGCAGGGTTAACGTTGGCAAGAACGCGATTGTTATTCCGACAATCCGCCCACAAAGTTGAGTCATGAACGAAAAACAAAGAATCGCGAAAATGATCGCCAGGCACCGTAAAATCCTCTTGCGCATGGCGCTTAGGGTTACGGGGTACTACGTTGTTTTGGGCCTCGCCGTTGCCATCGCACTCTCAATTTTTCCAGGTTTAGCCGCGGACTTGCCGCTCGGTGGCCTCGGTGAGATTGCGGACTCTGGCAACTACAGCGTTTACGATCTTGAAGAAGCATTGTTAAGTGCGGACCATGAGGAAATTGAGTCAATCGTAACTGAGTCCACTCGCGCCCGATTGGCGTCTGGTCCTGCCTGGTTACACGACGCGCGGGAGCTCATCTATGCGATGATCGCAACATTGTTGCTCATGCTGCCTGTCTCCTGGGTCTATAGAGCTATTCATACTGACAGCATTTACGACCATTCAATCGACACTACAACATTAATATTGCCGGCTGTCGTCGCGGGAATTGTCACAATTGTACAACACAGTCTCGCTTTAGCATTCAGCCTCGCGGGCATCGTTGCCGGTGTCCGGTTTCGCCGTGCGCTTAGCGATACTTTCGATACTCTATTCATTCTTGCTTCAATCGGCGTTGGCATTGCGGCCGGTGTGAAATCGATTGAGATTGCGGTAGTGCTGACGGTGTTCTTTAACTATGCGTCGATAATGGTGTGCGCCTTCGGCGATGGGCTTGAATCTCAACACGTCGTCCAACGGAAGATTCGCCGAAAAAACAAGAAGGCGGCCAAACGGCAGGAGAAAGCCGCGAGGTTGGATCCGAACGGTCCTAATTCGATGTTATAGCAAGTTCTTTTGTACTCAACTCGAGTAGTTCTTCCATACCGCGACAACGATCGACCACTTCGGTTTTGAATGCTTCTTCGTCATCCAGAAGCTCAAAAAAATCCGCAAGATACGTGGTCGAGGTTCCTTTGCTGTAGGAGCTCAATTCGTCCATATCGCCAACCAAAGCCATAATCTCGCCTTTCTTGGATCGTATTTGATCAACCGCGGCGTCAAGCACGTTTTGAGGCTGGCACAGTCCACGATAGTAGCGGGCCCGCACGGACCGGATAGGGATGTGCGACGGAGGCGCCGCATATTCGGCATCAACGAGGCCTGACGCGTCGAAATCGAAGGGTACGGCTATACGTTCTTCGGCCGCCTCTTCATCGACAAAAAACTCGATATTGTGGCAACAGTAATCGCCTTCCGGTCCGTTCAGAACCGAATAGTCGTTGTTACCAATCATCAATTGAAATAGATCGACCAATGCGGTTGTTGATTTATCAAGTTGATCAAATCTATTGTAGCCGACACGCAATTTGTCAACATCCAGACGCTTGGCTACATCGTCGTCGTCTTCGATAACGAAGACCAGGTCGGTCCGGGGCGCTAACTTTTCATCACTGTCGATATAGCTCAAGCGCATCAGGCGCGTACCAAAACTCTGGTCGGTCAGAATCTCATAGATCCGATAGGCCAGGTATTCCCTTAACACGTACTGTTGCCATTTGGGCCCTGGCTCGCAAGGAGCAACGAGTTTTAGCTTGTCCTGTTTTTTGAACAGGGTTCCTTTGACTTGAGACTTCTTGAAGTTCAGTCGCAACGGCGGCATAAGACAAAACTTTCGCCGAAAATTGCCGCGCGTTCGAATTGAAACGTCAAGTCGCTGCGTCTCGCCGGCAGTGTCGACATAGGTAAAATGCCCCGGAAGATAAGTGCGAACTTCCTGATCTCGCTGTGCATAGGCCTGCGCAATCGGCGCCGTGATGACCGCCTTGATTATCTCAGTATCCT
>CAYWYT010000397.1:0-2380 GCA_964462665.1 uncultured Woeseiaceae bacterium
ACAAGGATCATTTCAATTCACTGGGATCGAAACTGCTGGCTGAGCCTTTTGTCGACATGCTGCGTTCAACAGGTACGATCACGCTCAATAAGTGAATGGTGGCCAGGGGCGGAATCGAACCACCGACACGCGGATTTTCAGTGAACAGATTTCGCGATCCTATGTAACCCAAGGTGACCCAAGAGCACGTAATGCGTCAGATTTTCGAGCCGGTAGATGTTCTTGGGTGACGGTAGGTGGTCCTGGTTTGGGCACCAAAGTGGGCACCATCTTTCCCGCCGCTCATCAAATAGCCTCGGGGGCTACGTACAAATAGGGCATAATTTGCGAAACCATCATTCGCGGGACACGACCTTGGCGCCTCGAGAAACAACCATTGGCCGACGCAAGTTCCTTGGGGCGATCGCAGCTACTGCGTTCGTGTTACGCCACAGGTATTCACGATGCCGAATGATATGGCGCAGTTGGTCGACGCTCTGAAACATTTGGCTTTTTGAAACGGCAAGATAGCTCGGGGGAGTCCATATGCAGTCCGTCATGATAGTAATCATTGGAATCGCCGGTATGACATTCGGCTGGTTCGTCTATTCGAAATTCATCGCCGCGAAGATTTACCAACTGGATCCTGACTTCGTCACGCCGGCGCATGAATTCAATGACGGGGTTGACTATCACCCGACCAACAAATATGTGTTATGGGGACATCATTTCACTTCGATTGCCGGAGCCGCGCCGATCGTCGGTCCTGCGATCGCCGTTTACTGGGGGTGGGTACCAGCTGTCCTTTGGGTAACTATCGGCACGGTATTTTTCGCCGGCGTACACGATTTTGGCGCGCTTTGGGCGAGTGTCCGCCACCAGGGGAAATCAATCGGCGCATTGTCGGAGGAAGTCATCGGCAAGCGAACCCGGGCCTTGTTCATGGTGGTTGTTTTCCTGGTGTTGCTGATGGTCAACGCGGTATTTGGCGTTGTTATCGCCAGTGCATTCGTCAATACGCCGGGAGCCGTTTTCCCGGCATGGTCCGCCATCGTGGTGGCATTGATCATCGGCCAGCTCCTGCATCGCAAGTCGCAACTCGGCATGCTGTCGGTTGTCGGCGTCGCAGCACTTTACGGCTCTATCCTGGTCGGCAGTAATTTGCCGATCGAGCTGCCTGACGCTTTGTTCGGACTCACGGCGAACGCCAACTGGATCGTCATACTCTTTGTTTATGCGGCCATCGCTTCAATGTTGCCTGTTTGGGTTCTCCTGCAGCCTCGTGACTACATTAACGGCATGCAGCTTATCGTCGGGCTAGTGCTTTTGTACGGCGCGGTATTGCTTTCGCTTCCCGATATCTCTGCCCCGGCCTTTAATAGCCAGATGGCGGAAAACGCCCCGTCGCTGGTGCCGTTGCTTTTTGTCACGATCGCCTGTGGTGCAGTCTCCGGCTTCCATGGCATCGTCGCCTCAGGTACGAGTTCAAAACAACTCGATAAGGAAACCGATGCACGATTCGTCGGTTATCTCGGTGCTGTAGGTGAAGGGTCGCTCGCACTCATTACCATCGTTGCCGTCAGTGGCGTCGCGCTCGCCGCTACGCCGGAGATCTGGCATGAGATTTACGACCAATACGGCACGGCCGGGGCGGGAACGTTTATCCAGGGTGGCGCGCAGATGATCACTAACGGTTGGGGGCTGCCTTTCGGCATTTCGCAGACGCTGCTGGCGACGATGGTCGTGTTGTTTGCCGGTACCACAATGGATTCGGGCGTTCGCTTGCAGCGCTATATTATCCAGGAATGGGGCGACATCTATAACATCCCATTGTTTAAAAACAGTGTGTTGGCAACCCTGGTCGCCGTGACCTGTTGCCTGTTACTGGCATTCGGCGCCGGCGGTGCGTCCGGCAGTGGTGGCCTTATCATCTGGCCGTTGTTCGGTTCGACTAACCAGATTCTCGCGGGCCTGACTTTGCTCGTAATATCGGTGCTGCTGATGAAATATGGCCGGCCGGCCAGGTATACGATCTTGCCGATGATATTTGTCCTGATTACGTCGTCGTGGGCAGCACTGATCAAGTTGAAAGAATTCTACGACATCGAGAACTGGCTTCTGTTTACGATCGACCTGATCGTCGTTATCACGACGGTTCTGGTTATTCTCGAAGCCGCTTCGGTCGTATCACGAATCAGGCGCGAACGTAACGGGAGCCAAACGTCCGATTAGAACTGCCGACACGCGGGTTTTCAGTGAACGGATTTCATAATCCAGCATGACTCAAGATAACCCAAGAGCACGTAACACGTCGGCGTGCCATTCGCGGGTTAGGTTTTTTGCAACTTATCTAAAACTTCCAACGCCTCATCAAAGTCATATTCACCAACAGCCTGTGACA
>CAYWYT010000398.1:0-2380 GCA_964462665.1 uncultured Woeseiaceae bacterium
ATGCTGACCTCGATCTTTTTCTAGGCGGTCTCGACGACGACCCATCGATGATCTACAGGAACAACGGCGACGGCACGTTCGACAACGTAACCGCCGGCTCCGGCATCGATACGATGAACGCCACTTATACGATCGGGGCTGCATTTGGTGACTACGATCTGGATGGCGACCTCGATATGTTTCTCGCGCACTGGGGAACGCCGCGCGACCACACCAGTCCCGGTGATACGGAGCATTTGTGGCGTAACGATTCGGATGCGACGGGAATTCGCTTTACGAGTGTCAGTGAAGCCGCCGGCATTTCACCATCCATCATTAACCTCGCCGACCCGCTCGACCAGGGCAGCACCGCCGACTACACATTTACACCGACATTTGCCCGGATCAACGATGACCTGTATCCGGATCTGCTCGTCGTTTCCGATTTCAATCGATCGCAGTACTTCGTCAACAATCAGGATGGCACCTTTAGCAACGCAACTGACGTTGATGTCATGGTCGATGGCAATGGCATGGGTTCCGCCGTTGGCGACTATGACAACGATGGTGACCTCGACTGGTTTGTATCCAGCATCGAAGATACAGGCACGCCGTTTTTTGCCGATGGACGTCTGTCGCAGATCGGAAATCGCCTGTACCGCAATGACGACGGCGTCTATTCCGATGCCACAGATGCCGCCGGGGTAGCTGCCGGCGGTTGGGGTTGGGGATCCTGCTTCGTCGACATCGATAACGACAGCGACCTCGATATTTATCACACCAACGGTTTTCCGCTCGCGGACGCTGAAGATGACTGGGAGCTTGATCCAAGCCGCGTTTTTATCTCCGATGGCAACGGCAGCTTTATCGAACGAGCGGCCGAATTCGGTCTGGACGATCGCGAGCAGGGCCGTGGCGTGGTGTGCGCTGATTTCGATAATGATGGTGACGTCGACATTTTACAAATGCACAGGAATGCGAGCAGCGCCGTGTCCCTCTTTCAGAATAACGGCACCGCTAACAATCATTTAAAGATTCGACTCAATGGCCTTGCTCCGAATACGGAAGCCGTTGGCGCACGAATCTTGGTAACTATAGGTACTGTCACTCAAATGCGGGAAGTTGCCGTCGCTAGCAACTTCGTCCCCCAAAACCCCTGTGAACAAACGATAGGCCTAGGTGCAGCGACACAGGTAGATGAAGTTCGCATTCAGTGGCCCGACGGCAGCGAAACCGTGCAAAGCAATGTGGCTGCCGGGCAAACCCTGACCGTCACACAAACTGTCCCTTAGAAATCCAGTGTCGTAAACCGGAGTTACGAATATGAATTACTTTAAAGTGCTTTTGGTCACACTCACAGCAATGCTCGGTAGCGGGCTAGTGATTGCAGGTGAGACGCCTAAAACTACGATAGTCCATGCCGGAACCTTGCTCGCTGTTCCAGGCAACACTCCAAAGACTGAGCAAAGCGTGATCATCGCTGACGACAAAATTCTCGAGGTTCGCGATGGCTACGTGTCGGCAGATGAGTTTGAGGGCGAGGTGACCGTCATTGATCTGAAAGACGACTTCGTTCTACCGGGCCTAATGGACATGCATGTACATTTCACGCTGGCCCCCGGTCGCCGGGACTACCTGCGAACCAGCAATTCTGATTTCGCGATCATGGCGGCGAGCAAAGCAAAAATCACCTTATTGGCCGGTGTTACAACGGTCAGAGACGTTGGCGCCACTCGCGCTGAGGCCATCATCGCGGTCAGGGACGGCATCGACAACGGCAGCATTCCCGGTCCACGCATCATTGCAGCCGCGGAATCGATTTCGGCAACTGCGGGCCACGGCGACTCACGCGGTTTGCGAACCGACGTCGCAGAGGCGCTGCAGTCCTCTGCCATGTGCGACGGCGCGGATGACTGTCGTCGCGCAGTTCGAAGCCAATACAAGCTCGGCGCTAACATGATTAAGGTACATGCGACCGGCGGTGGCGCAGATCCGAACGGCAAACGCTATTCAGCACCGGAAATGTTTGACGATGAACTGGAAGCCGTAGTGCAAACAGCGCATGCGCTTGGACTTAAGGTGACCGCGCATGCACATGGCACGGCAGGAATTAAGGCGGCGATTCGGGCGGGCGTGGATTCCGTTGAACACTCAAGCTGGCTGGACGATGAAGTGATACAAATGTACCTCGACGCCGGCACTTACATGGTAACTACCGCTTACTTGCAGGATTACTTCCTGTCGCGCCCACAAATCCCTGCCTACATACAGGTTCAGCGACGCGCCAACATGGAAATCATGCGGCCGCCGCTGCGCGAGGCGATTGAACGCGGTGTGAAGTTCGCCATGGGAACCGATTCCGGAGTTATGCCGCACGGCCAGAATGCCAAGGAAATCAGCA
>CAYWYT010000399.1:0-2377 GCA_964462665.1 uncultured Woeseiaceae bacterium
GCAGTTCCGCTTCCTGCTTGTCCATATAATAGCCAACAGAGCCACCGGCAAGCGCACCCACGCCAGCTCCAATCAAAGCACGCTGGCGTCGATCAACCGCATCATCACCCGACGCTAAACCAACAACCACACCGGCTGCAGCGCCGATTAAGGCACCTTTCGTCGAGTTACTCATTCCACTTTCACCGCTATACGGGTCCAGAGTCTCGCAACCCGTCGCAAATACTACGACTCCAATAGCAATCAAAATTGTGCTTTTCATCTGCTTACTCCCTATGCGCAGTCTCAGATTGCCATTTTGCCTAGGACACCTGAACGAATA
This sequence comes from uncultured Woeseiaceae bacterium, assembly GCA_964462665.1. Taxonomy (GTDB): domain Bacteria; phylum Pseudomonadota; class Gammaproteobacteria; order Steroidobacterales; family Woeseiaceae; genus UBA1847. Next base: position 323 of record CAYWYT010000399.1, read on the forward strand.
CTTAATACAATCCCTATATGTTCAAAAAAGAGTGTTCCAATGAGCGAAACTGAGGACTGGCTCTCACGTTATGGAGAGTCGCATGCCGAGCTGGCATCGCCGCTAGCTTATTGGATTGCCGTGCCGCTGATGGTGCTCGGAACAGTGGGGCTACTATGGACGCTACCCGTTCCTGATGAGTTTTATGATATTTCGCCGCTGGTTAATTGGGGGAGTTTGTTCCTGATGGCAGCGACGGTTTACTACTTTATCATCTCTGTTTCATTGGCCATCGGCATGTTGCCGTTTATCCTTGGCGTGGCGTCAATTCAGGTTTGGCTGGAGGCATCGCAGTATTCGCCGTTACGGGTCGCTGCAGGCTTTTTGGTCGCTGGCATTGTTGGTCTGCTGCTGGGCAGGCGCCGCGACCGAACCGCCGCATTGGTCTTGCAGGATATTCAGATGATGATGATTGGACCTGCGTGGTTGCTGTCGGTACTGTACCGCCGCATGGGCATCCCTATTTAAACTATAGAGAGAGTTTTTCGATGAGTTCCAGTAAATCGCCACTCAATCCGCTCGATTTGTTTGATGTCAGAGCGGAGCTGACCGAAGAAGAGTGCATGGTGCAAGACACCGTCGCGCGCTATGTCGACGAGCAGGCAATCCCTGTGATGCGGGAAGCATTTGAACAACACCGTTTTCCTCGCGAGCTGGTATCACAGGTCGCCGAACTCGGCCTGCTTGGCAGCTCGCTCGAAGGCTACGATTGCGCCGGTATGAACAGCATTTGCTACGGTCTTATCTGTCAGGAGCTCGAGCGCGCCGACAGCGGTCTGCGCAGCTTTGTTTCGGTGCAAAGCAGTCTTGTCATGTTCCCGATACATGCTTATGGCTCGGAGGAGCAAAAGCAGCGTTGGTTGCCGGCAATGGCAAGAGGCGAAGCAATCGGTTGTTTCGGTCTTACCGAACCGCAGGGCGGGTCGGATCCCAACAACATGAAAACGCATGCCAAGAAAGACGGCGACGACTGGATCCTGAACGGCTCGAAGATGTGGATTACAAATGCGACCGTTGCCGATGCGGCTATCGTCTGGGCAAAAACGGATGAAGGCGTAAAGGGCTTTATCGTTGAAAAAGAAATGCCAGGTTTCAGCACGCAGGAAATCGAAAACAAATTCTCTTTACGCGCTTCCATCACCGGTGCATTGTTCTTTGACAATGTTCGCGTGCCAGCAGCAAGCGTGTTGCCGGGCGTAAGCAGCCTGAGAGGTCCGCTTAGCTGCCTGACTCAGGCGCGCTATGGCATCACCTGGGGCGTTATCGGTGCGGCGCAAGCCTGCCTCGACGAGGTTTTACGCTACACCGAAGATCGTGTCTTGTTCGGTCGGCCCCTTTCACATACGCAGTCCATTCAAATTCGCATGGCCGATATGGCACGCCGTATTACCAGCGCACAGTTGTTGTCACTACATCTTGGTCGACTCAAGGATCGCGGCAAACTGAAACCTGCACAGGTATCTCTCGCCAAGTGGAACAATTGTCGTGCTGCGATTGATATTGCAAGAGACGCGCGCGATATCCTCGGCGGCAGTGGTATCAGTGCCGAGTACGTGCCCATCCGTCACATGCTCAACCTGGAAAGTGTTATCACCTACGAAGGTACCGAGACAGTGCACCAGCTCGTCGTCGGTAAAGAACTCACCGGCATTAACGCTTTCTGATGACCGCTGTGTGAACGCCGCGCGTCTGCCTGAGGACCGTGACGTCTGGCGCATAGCAGCGCCGATGATTCTGTCGAACATTTCCGTGCCTTTACTTGGCATGGTGGATACGGGCGTTACCGGGCACCTCGACGGTCCCGCCTATCTGGGCGCGGTCGCAATCGGCGCGACGATTTTTGGCTTCTTGTATACGGGCATGAATTTCCTGCGCATGGGCACCACAGGTATTACGGCGCAGCGCTTCGGTGCGAACGACAATGACGGGCTGCGTGTTTCACTGGGTCAGGCGCTGATTGTTTCACTGTTGATCGCGCTGACCTTGCTCGCGCTGCATGTACCTATCGGTCAGTTC
>CAYWYT010000400.1:0-2367 GCA_964462665.1 uncultured Woeseiaceae bacterium
ATTCATGCAGTTTGACCGCTCCTCGGACGGCGTGATGACGCCCTTGCCGAAACCATCGGTGGATACGGGCATGGGCCTCGAACGCATCGCGGCAGTAATGCAGGGCGTGCACACTAATTACGATATCGATCTGTTCAAGAACCTGATTAAGGCCGTTGCAACGACTCTCGGCGTCAAGAGCGATGGCTCTAAATCACTCAACGTGATCGCAGATCATATTCGAGCGTGCTCGTTCCTGATTTGCGACGGCGTGTTACCCGGCAACGAGGGGCGCGGCTATGTGTTGCGAAGAATAATTCGGCGTGCCGTTCGTCACGGCAAAAAGCTGGGAGCGAAGGATGCGTTCTTTTACAAGTTAGTCGCGCCGCTCGCATATGAGATGGGCGATGCCTATCCCGAACTTGCCAAAGCGCAAGCGCACATCGAGAAAGTTCTCGAGAAAGAAGAAAAACGCTTCGCAGAAACCCTCGATCAGGGCATGGAGATTCTCGAGTCTGCGATCGCAGCACTGAAGGGAGCGGAAATTCCTGGTGACGTCGCGTTTAAGCTGTATGACACCTATGGCTTCCCGCTCGACCTGACGGCCGATATTGCGCGCGAACGTGGCTTGTCGGTTGATCAAAGCGCATTTGAAACCGCGATGTCCGGACAGCGAGATCGCGCCAGAGCAGCCAGCAAGTTTAGCGCCGCAAGTGGCGACGCGATTTCGACCGATGCGGAATCAGAATTTCTCGGTTACGACGGTACAGATGGTTCGAGCAACATCGTCGCGATGTTCAAGGGCGGTGCGGCGGTCGACAAGCTAGCGACCGGCGACGACGGGGCAGTAGTCCTGTCAGCAACGCCGTTCTACGCAGAAAGCGGTGGGCAGATCGGCGACGCAGGTCTGTTGGCGAATGAAGGTAAGATATTCAATGTTGCCGACACACAAAAAAGCGGCAAGGCCATCGTGCATTTCGGGCTGGTCGAAGAGGGCGAGCTCAACATTGGTGATGCCGTTGAGGCGATCGTCGATGCTGAGCGACGACAGGCGACGCGACTCAATCATTCGGCAACGCATTTAATGCATGCGGCGTTGCGCGCGGTCCTCGGCGATCATGTTCAGCAGAAAGGCTCATTGGTTACGGCGGATAAATTACGTTTCGACTTTTCACATTTAGAATCTGTTAGCGCGGACGAATTACAAGCGATCGAAGACATCGTCAACGAGCAGGTGCGATTGAACGTCGCTGCGGATACGACTGTCATGAGCTACGACGATGCCATCGAATCCGGAGCGGTTGCTTTGTTCGGCGAAAAGTATGGCGATGCAGTCCGAGTGCTGAAATTCAGCGACTTTTCAGTCGAACTTTGCGGTGGCACCCACGTAGATCGAACCGGTGATATGGGCATTTTCAAAATTACCTCCGAAGGTGGTGTGGCGTCCGGTGTGCGCAGGATCGAGGCGGTTACTGGAAAGGGCGCCGTCGAGTGGGTCGATGAGCAGCAGAAGTCTTTGCAAAATATCGCTGCATTGCTGCGGAGCCAACCCGACCAGATCGGCAACAAGGTCGAACAGCTCCTGAAGCGCAACAAGGAGCTGGAAAAAGAATTGGCGGCTGCGAAGCAGGCGCTTATCACCGGCGGATCAAATGACCAGACTGAGAATGTCGAAGATATCAGTGGCATCAAACTGCTGGTTTCCCGTATCGATGGAGCGGACGCCAAAACCCTTCGCGACGCTGTAGATCGTTATAAAGACAAGCTGCAGAGCGCAATTGTGGTGCTCGGTTCCGTCGACGACGGCGTGGTACGACTGGCGGCGGGCGTGACTAAAGACAACACAGATCGGATAAAAGCGGGCGATCTGATCAAGCCGATCGCCCAGCAAGTCGGTGGCAAGGGTGGCGGCCGCCCGGACTTCGCACAAGCCGGTGGTAGTGATGCAGCGGCCCTCGATTCAGCCCTGGAATCCGTATCTGCTTGGGTAACTGAACAGCTGAGCTGACCAAGCGGTCTAATTTCTGACTCGATTCTTTATTACATAATGCGCATCTCTGCCCAAAATAGACTACTATTACAGAAGGTTACAGAAGAACGACGCGCAAAAAGGGAAGGGGCGGAGCCCCGGCAGGAGTAGTAAGTCATGCTTATTCTGACGCGACGCGCTGGTGAGACGGTCATGATCGGGAACGATGTCACGATCACCGTCCTCGGGGTGAAAGGGAATCAGGTACGGATCGGGATCAATGCCCCGAAAGACGTAGCTGTGCACCGTGAAGAGATCTACGAGAGAATCCAGAGCGAAAAGGCCGAAGGCGAGGCCACCCAGTCCGATTGACGGCGAAAGCCGATCAATTATCGGGCTTTACCTCATGTACCGCTGCC
>CAYWYT010000401.1:0-2358 GCA_964462665.1 uncultured Woeseiaceae bacterium
AAGCGGCAACAATCCGCACCATCGAACGATTCGCGCCAGACATCGCTTCTCGAATCACAGCCAGCGAACTACTCACGCCGGCTGACATAGAAAAAGAATTCCACATCACTGGTGGGCATTGGCATCACGGCGAACTAACCATGGATCAGTTCATGTTCGTACGTCCGGTAGTCGGCGCAGCACAATATCGTATGCCGCTTGATGGACTGTTTCTGTGTGGCGCAGGTGCACACCCAGGTGGTGGCGTTAGTGGTGCCGCTGGGCGCAACGCAGCAAGAGCGATTCTCGGACGGGAGAAAGCAGCATGACTATGCAAGTCGTTAATCAAGGTCGTTTGCGGACTCCGTTCTACGAGCGTATGTCCAAGCTGGATACGGTCAATTCCTGGCATAACTGGAAAGGCTATTCGACGCCCGATGAGTTGTATTGCTCGGAGACAGAGTACTTCGCGATTCGCAACGCGACCGCCGTTTTTGACGTGTCGCCGATGACGAAGTACCGCATCACCGGGCCGGATTCGCTGGCGTATATCAATCGTGTTGTCACGCGGGACATGGCGAAGATCAAGCCTGGTCGAGTTGCGTACGCAATTTGGTGTGACGATCAGGGTCAGGTGCTTGACGACGGTACGATTTTTCATCTTCGCGAAGGCGAATACCGCTTGTGTTCACAAGAGCGTCATCTTGACTGGTTGATGGCGTCGGCGATCGGCTTCAACGTCAACATCGTGGAAGAGACGGCCGAGGTCGCAGGACTTGCGGTGCAGGGCCCGACCTCTTACTCGGTACTTAACGGACTCGGTCTTCCCGGTCTCGATGAACTAAAAGTGTTCGGCCTCATGCATTGCGACTTCGAGGGCTCCGAGCTCATGGTGTCGCGCACCGGGTTTACGGGTGACCTTGGCTACGAACTCTGGATAGAGCCTGCTAAAGCAGAAGCATTGTGGGACGCATTGTTCGAGGCCGGAAAGCTGTATGGCATTCGTCCAATAGGCGTACATGCGCTCGAGATGGCGCGTGTTGAAGCGGGCTACCTCGCTCCGTTTGAAGATTTCTTGCCCGCTAAAGGCACAGTACGCACCGGGCGAACCCGTTCTCCGCTGGAATTGGGCATGGACTGGCTGGTCGATTTCAAAAAACCCAACTTCAACGGTCGTCGGGCCTTGGCCGAAGAGAAGCGCAAAGGTTCTACCTGGCGATTGGTGAAGCTGGATATCGAAGGTAACAAGGTGGCTAGCGCTTCCTATATTTTCGAGAAACCAAAGAACAATAAATCTCATATTGGGTTTGTCACGTCCGCCGTGTGGTCGCCGGTATGCAAACAAAATATCGCACTCGGCACCGTTCGAATGCCGCATGGTGCCCCCGGCAGCAAAGTGTGGGTAGAAATCTACTATCAACGTGAGATGCACTGGAACAGAGCGATGGCCGAAGCCAGTGTCGTCGATAAAGCGTTCTGGGTTCCACCACGTCGGAGTGCGACACCGCCTGGCCCGTACTAGTGCAACAACTGAAAATTTATCAATCGTTGTGGGGCATGGAGTTGCGCAGTCCGCACGTGCCGGAGCGCAGCAACGAAGAGAATTTTCGCATGGTTGCAGAGGCGGGCTTCGATGGCATGTGCATCGATCCGTCCGCGGATGAAATTCCGGAACAACGCAAATTGGGGGACCTCTATCGCGAGTACGATCTCGGTTGCATGGTGAACGCGTTCCCAGCCACCGAAGATGACATGGTTCCCTTGCTCGACTTTGCGTTGGAAATGAACGCCTGCATGGTTAACGTCATCAGCGGCGTAATGCCTTTGAGGCCGGAGGATGCAGTGCCGGTCGTGCAGCGCTGGATGCAGGAAGCGGCGGACCGCGACATGCCGTTGCTGTTCGAAACGCATCGCGATGGTTTGCTGAACGACATGTACTACACGCTATTGCTCATGGACCTCGTGCCAGAGATGCGACTATGCGCGGATCTTTCGCACTTCGTCGTCGATCGGGAAATGCGCAATCCAATAACGGAACGGGATCAGCAGTACGTGTCGAGTATCCTGAATCGTTCCGATTGCTTTCAAGGGCGTATCGCGAACCGTGAGCAGGTGCAGATCCAGATCAACTTTCCGCAACATCAGGAATGGGTAGAGATCTTCAAAAGCTGGTGGCAAGAAGGTATGCAGGCGTGGCGTGCACGAAACGCCGACGCCGCGGAATTGGTTTTTCTTTGCGAACTTGGCCCACCGCCCTACGCCATTACGGACGGCGAGCAACGCGAGCTATCTGACCGTTGGGAAGAGTCGCTGCAGATTCGCGACTGGGCCAAGGAGTTATGGGCTGAAGCGGCTATGGAAGTCCGATAGTTCGATTGT
>CAYWYT010000402.1:0-2331 GCA_964462665.1 uncultured Woeseiaceae bacterium
CTGACGGCGATTTTTATTCGAGCGAGAAATCGGTAGTCGTTGACCAAGCGGGTGATCTTCGCATCGAGCACGCTGCCACTGACGGCACGGTATCGGTACTGCGAGCCGCGGTTCCGGTTCTTGAACACGAGGTAATTGATGGTGCCGTAATGAGCTGCGCGGCATTGCAAGAATTCTTCGCCCGCGAAACCGACGCCGCAAAATCCGAGGGCGTGTTGCTGTCGCTACACCTCAAAGCGACGATGATGAAAGTCTCGGATCCGATCATGTTCGGGCACGCGGTTAAGGTCTATTACCGGGATGTTTTTGCGAAGCACGCGGATCTGTTCGATTCGATCGGCGTGGACGCAAATAACGGTATTGGCGACGTCTACGCGAAAATAGTGGATCTGCCCGAAGCACAACGCGCGGAAGTCGAATCTGACTTAGCAGCTGTCTACACAAGCCGACCCGAGTTGGCGATGGTGAACTCCGATAAGGGCATCACCAACCTGCATGTACCCAGCGACGTCATCATCGACGCTTCAATGCCTGCGGCGATTCGTACCTCAGGCAAGATGTGGGGACCAGACGGTCAACTTGCCGACACTAAAGCGATGATTCCCGACCGCAGTTATGCCGGTATCTATAAGGAAGCCGTCGAATACTGCCGCGACAACGGCGCGTTCGACGTAAAAACGATGGGCAATGTCTGCAACGTCGGCTTGATGGCGCAAAAAGCCGAAGAGTATGGCTCACACGACAAGACCTTCGAGATTGCCGCGGCTGGGCAAGTTCGCGTGGTCAATGCCAACGATACTGTATTGCTGGAGCACGCAGTGGCTGAAGGCGATATCTGGCGCATGTGCCAAACCAAGGACCTGCCGATTCGTGACTGGGTTCGCTTAGCGGTAAGCCGTGCGCGACAAACCGGCACAGCGACCATTTTCTGGCTTGACGAAAATCGCGGCCACGATCGTAACCTCATCGAACTCGTGAATCGCTATCTTCAGGACCACGACACCGATGGCTTGGATATTCGCATCATGTCGCCAGTCGATGCGATGCGCGAAACTCTAAAAAGAGTGACCGCAGGTGACGACACGATTTCTGTAACGGGAAATGTTTTACGTGACTACCTGACCGACCTGTTTCCTATTCTCGAGCTCGGCACAAGCGCGAAAATGTTGTCAATTGTTCCCTTGCTCGCGGGAGGCGGCTTGTACGAAACCGGAGCTGGCGGATCAGCTCCCAAGCACGTGCAACAATTCCTAAGCGAAGGCCATTTGCGTTGGGATAGTCTGGGCGAGTTTCTCGCGCTGGCTGTTTCGATTGAAGATCTTGCCGAAAAAACCGGCAACGCTCGGGCAACGGTAATCGCCAATGCTCTTAACGATGCTAATGCTCGTTACCTGAGCGAGAACAAATCGCCGTCGCGTAAAGTCAATGAACTCGACAATCGCGGCAGTCATTTTTACATTGCCATGTATTGGGCAGCGGCGCTCGCAGCTCAGTCGGTTGATACGCCGCTTGCGACGCAATTCACCTCTGTTGCGGATGCACTGGCGGAAAATGAACAAGCGATCGTTGCAGAATTGCTTGCTGCTCAAGGTGCTGCAATGGATATCGGTGGTTACTTTCACCCTGATGAGAGCAAAGCGACTGCGGCCATGCGTCCAAGCCCGCTTCTGAACAAGATCATTAGTTCTATTTAGAGCTTTTTGCTGACCACGACTTCGAGCCCGTCCATAAGATTGCGCCAAACATCGTCGTCGATCGAGTCGCGTAACTCGAAGTAACTTTGCTGAACGGCCGGCATGATCTGATCGCGCAATTCGCGACCTTGCTGCGAGGTCGCTATGTAGACTACGCGGCGATCGATTGCCGATCGACGCCGTTCGATCAACTCCATACCTTGTAAACGGTCCAGAATGCCGACCAGGCTGGGAGCGGAAATCAGGGTGAGCACAGCGAGTTCGGTATGGCTGATCTCCTCGATATCCCACAGCACTCGCAGTATTCGCCATTGCTGTTCAGTTAGACCGAACTCCTTAAATATGCGGCGAAATCGCGGCATTACAGAGTCCAGTGCGGCGTACAAAAGCATCGGCAGGGAGTGGCTGAATTGGGGAACGCTCATAGTGGAGATATTATTTCATATCTATATTATTAATATCTTAATTAATCATTGAAACTGTCAGAGCTTAACAAATATTGACTTCCAACCGCTGGCATTAGCCCCTCGGCTCAGGTACTTTTCGCTGCCCTCCCCACTTTTCAGGAAATACACATGAACTATGTACGTGGCGCTTTGGCCGCAACCCTGCTCGGATTCGCCTGCAACGCAGTCGC
>CAYWYT010000403.1:0-2331 GCA_964462665.1 uncultured Woeseiaceae bacterium
CAGTGATTATTCCACAAAGTCGTTGATTCGTCAGCCTTTCTGAGACACAAATTTCAGCAATACTTGAAGAAACGCGAGAAAGTGCTCAGAAGTCCTTGAGTAGCGGGCGGTAAGTGGTGACGCCGCGTTCGGTGGTCGACTCCAATAACTCGAAACTTGACCATTCGGTGACGGCGGATTGCGCGAGACGCTCTGTTTCGAACGGTTTCGCATGCCGCACCACCGTGACATGCGGTCTGTAAACGCGTTGCGCCGGCAGCACTCCGGCGGCCAGCGTCAGGCCGTTGAGTTCTTCGACCAGCTTCTCAAGGTCCGGCGGTACCCGCGGCGGCACCATGGCCGCGATTTTGGGACGCGGCCAATATTCCATGCGGTCGAGTCGAATGCGTAGCGGTTCGAACTGAATCTTACTTGCCGATTCGAGCAGCTCGGGGATCAGTTTCTCTTCGATCTCTCCCAAATAAGAGAGCGTGATGTGCCATTCGCGCCTGTCCGTTGCACGACCTTCGACCTGCCGCGCCACCGGGCTGATGAAATCGCGCATACGCTCGCGTTGCCGACTGTCTGGCCAGAGCGCGAAAAATACCGTCTTCGTCGCCATATCTAGATGCGCTCCCGAACACCCTGCAAAGCGTGTGCCACGGTCAGTTCGCGGACCAGATCGCGGTCGCCGTCGAAATGCATACAGCGCGTGACTACTTTTTCCTTCGCACCGTCACGCACCACCCACGCGAACCACACCATGCCAACCGGTTTGTCCTTAGTGCCGCCATCCGGGCCTGCAATGCCGCTGACCGCGACCGCGACATCTGCACCACTCAGGTGCAAAGCCCCCTCCGCCATTTCGGCAACGACGGCTTCGCTGACGGCGCCGTGCTGTTCCAGAGTGTCTATGTTCACACCGAGCAATGACTCTTTGGCACCGTTCGAGTAACTCACAATGCCGTAATGAAACACGAGTGAGCTGCCGGGAATATCTGTGATTGCTTTGGCCACCCAGCCGCCGGAGCACGACTCCGCAGTCGCAACCGCCTTGTTCGCTGCTGCCAGCTCTGCAACCAGCGCCTGCGCCAGTTCTTTGATTGCATCATGATCAGCCATTCAGATTATCCATTTAGTACTGACTCATATAGAGAGATGTGTCGGGAAACCATCGTATCGATCGAGAACTCACTTTGCATCCGCTTCCGACCGGCAGCGCCCATTCGCAGCCGTAAATCTTGATCGCCCGCAAGTGTCGCTATTGCCTCCTGCAATGCCTCAACATCTTCCGGCGGCACCAGAATTCCGGTTTCGCCGTCGACTATCGCTTCGGGCAAGCCACCTGCGTCAAAGCCGATCACGGGCACACTTGCTGCTGCGGCCTTTAACGTTGCGACACCCAATCCCTCGGCCAGCGCCGGGTGCACGAAGACATCAAAACATCCCATAAAGTCATCGAGATCATCACGAAAGCCCACGAACTGTACGGTATCTCCCAGGCCGAGCGAAGACGCCTGCTCGCGCAACTGATTACTTAAGTAGCCATCACCGAAAATAACCAGACGCAACGTCGGGCAGCGCTGCTGCAGACCTGCGAGGGCCTGCAATAAGTAGCGATGCCCCTTGCGCGGTATCAACTGCCCGGCCGCACCCAGCACAAAAGCATCCGCCGGAATTCCAAATTCCGAGCGAATCGCAGCGCAATTCGGAGGATCCTGAAATTGCGCAGTATCAACGGCGCTGCGAATGACCTCGATGCGCGACGCATCAACATCGTGCTCCTGCAAGACCACCGAGATTGCCTCCGATATCGCGATAATCTTGCGGAACGGCCGATAGCGCAACGCGGCCAGCAGGCGCATCTCGGTATTGTCCACCCTGCGCGACACCACCGCCGGCACATCCGCGAAACTAGCCGCAAGTCCACCCAGCATGTCGGCGCCGCGGCGGCTGTGGCAATGCAGAAGATCTGGCCTGGACGACTGCAGGTACTGGGTCAGACGGTAGGCAAACGGTAAATCCAGATCACCTGCACAGAACAGATTTCTAACCGGAATGCCGACAGCGCGCGCAGCGGAATCGATGCCGGATCCCGGCGGACAGATCAAAGTGCAGTCGTGGTCGCGCTCCAGCAATGCCGAAATCAGGTAAATCACCTGCTGCGGGCCGCCGTAAAGATGGCGTCCGGTTTCGACATGCAGTATTTTCATAGGCCGATTGTACTGCAAATAATAAAAATGAAAGCCGAAGTCACAGCCGTCCACACTCCGATGATGCGCCAGTACCTTGCCATCAAGGCTGAGTACGCCGATATGCTCGTGTTCTACCGCATGGGCGACTTCTATGAGT
>CAYWYT010000404.1:0-2331 GCA_964462665.1 uncultured Woeseiaceae bacterium
TTTCTAATCTTGTTCATTACTAAAGAACCTCAGGCGCCAGCGAAATAATCTTCATGAAACGATTGGTTCGCAGTTCGCGTGTTACTGGGCCAAAAATACGTGTGCCAATTGGCTCAAGGCGCGCGTTCAACAATACTGCTGCGTTGCCGTCGAAACGGATCAAAGAACCATCCTTACGACGTACGCCCTTGCGGGTACGGACAACAACGGCGTTATAAACCTCGCCCTTCTTGACCTTGCCGCGCGGAATCGCATCCTTGACGCTGACCTTAATGATGTCGCCAACACCGGCGTACCGACGCTTCGAACCACCTAGCACTTTGATGCACTGAACACGGCGAGCACCGGAGTTATCGGCCGCATCTAGAACTGTCTGCATCTGAATCATGACTAATTCCCTAAATCCATTACTGGCCGGCTGCGCGCTCGACCACTTCGACAACAGCCCACGATTTGTTTTTCGAAATCGGCTTGCACTCAGAAATCGCTACGCGATCTCCTGGCTTACACTCGTTATTCGCGTCATGAGCCAGCACTTTGGTCGTACGACGAATAAACTTGCCGTAAACCGGGTGCTTGATCAGGCGATCGATAGCAACAGAGACAGTCTTATCCATCTTGTCACTTACGACGCGGCCAACAATCGTGCGCTGTACTTTGTTTTCTTCACTCATTCTTCTTTACCTGCTGCACGCTGCAGCTCGTTAAGAATTGTTTTTACGCGCGCTATATCTCTGCGAACGCGACGATGCTGAGAATTATTGGTTAGCTCGCCGGTTGCTTGCTGCATGCGCAAGTTAAATTGTTCACGACGCAGAGCTATCAACTCTTCATTCAGCTCTTCCGTCGACTTACTACGAAGTTCTTCCGCTTGCATCACATCACCTGCCGCGTTACGAAAGATGTTTGGAACGGAATCTTTGCTGCTGCAAGGCGAAAGGCCTCACGCGCGATTTCTTCCGTAACACCTTCCATTTCATAAAGAACACGGCCTGGCTGAATCTGGCATACCCAGTACTCAACATTACCCTTGCCCTTACCTTGACGTACTTCAAGTGGCTTCTTGGTGATTGGCTTGTCTGGGAAAACCCGAATCCAGATTTTGCCACCACGCTTAACGTAGCGAGTCATTGCACGACGAGCTGCCTCAATCTGGCGCGCTGTCATGCGACCGCGACCCGTTGCTTTCAGTCCATATGTACCGAATGCGACGGTGCTGCCACGCAAGGCGAGACCACGATTACGCCCCTTATGCTGTTTGCGAAACTTTGTTCTTTTTGGCTGTAACATTTCTTATGCCTCGGCTACTTCTGCCGCAACTGGCTCGGGCTTATCAAAAACTTCACCTTTGAAAATCCAAACCTTCACACCAATGACGCCATAAGTCGTATTCGCTTCGGCGAAACCGTAATCAATATCTGCGCGTAGGGTATGCAGTGGAACGCGACCTTCGCGATACCATTCCGAACGTGCAATCTCGGCGCCGTTCAAACGACCGCCAACTTTCACTTTGACGCCTTCAGCACCAACACGCATCGTGTTAGTAACTGCACGCTTCATTGCGCGACGAAACATCACACGACGCTCAAGCTGCTGTGCAATGCCTTCTGCAACTAACTGCGCATCCATTTCTGGCTTACGCACTTCACTGATGTTGATTCGAACATCGGCGAGATTCATGCCAGTCAGCGCTGCAAGGTTAGCGCGAAGCTTCTCGATATCTTCGCCCTTCTTGCCAATAACGATACCCGGACGTGCCGTATGAATCGTAACGTTGACCTTCTTGGCCGGACGCTCGATAGAAATACGACTTACCGACGCATCTTTGAGCTTCAGGCGAATACGTTCGCGAATCTCATGATCGGATTTAATGTATTCGGGAAACGTCTTGCTGTCCGCATACCACTTGGACGACCAGTCTTTGACGATGCCCAGACGAATGCCTGTCGGATGTACTTTCTGACCCATACTATTTCTCGTCCGCCACACGAATCGTGATGTGGCTGTTTCGCTTGATGATGCGCGCACCGCGGCCTTTAGCCCGTGCACGGAAGCGACGAAATGTCGGCGCTTCATTAACTTCAATACTCGATACCTTCAACTCGTCGATATCCGCACCGTTGTTGTGCTCAGCGTTGGCAATAGCCGACTCCAGCACTTTCTTAACAATACGAGCACTCTTCTTCGGTGTGAAGGTCAATGTCCGCAATGCTTCATCCACTGACTTACCGCGAATGGCATCAGCCATTAGTCGGCATTTCTGAGGCGAAATGCGTGCATAGCGAAGTGTTGCTGCAACTTGCATGGTCCGTTACTCCCTCAGCCTACTTC
>CAYWYT010000405.1:0-2329 GCA_964462665.1 uncultured Woeseiaceae bacterium
TAACAATACTCACCGCTCCAACCGGTCCGCGAGACGACCAGTGGAATTCCGTCCAACATGGTTTCCTGTAGACGGTAGTACTTCAGGTCAAGCGCCCAATCGCCAAACAGATCATAGGCGACGTGCGGCGCTTTCGGACCTTGCAATTGCAAAGGAGAAACATCTGGCTCAACGACTTTGACGTCGAGACCACTGTTTACCGCTACACCCTTAATCCACCAGATAACATCGCCGTCACCGGGGGAAATCCAGTACATGTTTTCCTCGATACGTAACATCACGGCGTCGTTCACGATACCGCCGTCTTCATCGGTCAATAAAATGTATTGGCCCTGCCCTACATCACAGCCAGACATATCGCGCGGCGTCAGAAACTCGATCAGTTTGTACGCATCTGGTCCCGTAATCTGTATTTGTCGCTGACACGTTACGTCCCACAACGTTACATCAGTCACCAGGCTCCAATAGTCGCGCACGTTGTCACCATAGGTGGTCGGCAAATAAGTGTGGTTATAAACCGAGAATGCTTTGGCACCGTAGCGAAGGGTGGCATCAAAAAATGGCGACTTTCTAACGCGAGGTCCGAACGAGATCAAGGGGGCTTTGGTGGGGTTGCTCATTTTGCTAAATCCATGTCGTTCTGTGGGAAGAATTTCGCCGCAGCTTTACAGAAATTCCCATCGGCGTCCAGAGCAAGATACACTTTGTGGATGAGAAAAATATCCCTGTTCCTGATCGCGTTATCGCTAGCCGCTTGCAGCGCAAAGAATCAAGATCCGACGGCCTCCGATCCTGTCATGCTTAGCGTCATCGGCATCAATGATGTCCACGGCGAACTGCTTCCCGCGCCATTCAATGGCGGACTAACTACGCTCTCGGGTTACGTCACGGCCGTGCGCACGGCGCGCGCTGAAGACGGCGGCGCAGTCCTGCTCATCGACGCGGGTGATATGTGGCAAGGCACACTCGAATCCAATCTGGTTGAAGGCTCTACCGTCGTAGAGGCGTACAACGCTATGCAGTTCACCGCGGCTACTATCGGGAATCATGAATTCGATTTTGGCCCGATTGGCGAGTTGGCGATTCCAGCGAGCGACGCCGATGATCCAAGAGGCGCGCTACGCCAACGTATCACCGAAGCACAATTTCCGATCCTTAGCGCAAACATCGTTAACAAAGAAACCGGTCAGCCCATCGACTGGGAAAACGTCACGCCATCAATAATGGTTGAGGCTGCCGGAGTCAAAGTTGGCATTATCGGGCTGGTCACGGCGGATGCATTGCAGGTGACCGCTTCAGCAAACACAGTAGGACTGGAGATCACGCCGCTCGCTGAAGCGATCGTTCGCGAGGCAACAACCTTACGCGCTGATGGCGCTGACATCGTCATAGTTACTGCGCACGCGGGCGGCGAATGCCAGGACTTTGACGACCCTTACGATCTGTCGTCCTGCGAATCCGACTACGAAATAATGGCGGTCGCGAATGCGTTGCCAGCTGGCTTGATAGACCACATCATTGCCGGCCACGCACATAGCGGCATGGCGCACGTAGTTAATGGCATCGCCGTTACCTCTGCATTTTCAAATACCTATGCGTTCGACCGGGTCGACTATACGGTCGACCCTTCTTCCGGCCAGATCATGGAGCGCAAGATATTTCCGCCACAAATAAATTGCCCGGCCCATAACCGGAAGTCCAACGAGTGCGAGTGGACGGAGACCAACCCCGATCTTGTGCGACTGCCTGTCTACGAAGGCCAAACCGTGCGTGCGACGGCGGAACTTGAAGCTATAGGCGTTCGCGTCCGGGAGCATACCGCCATGATCAAGTCTGAATCGCTCGGCGTGACGCTGGAAACGGAATTTCTGCTGGACGGAACTCCGGAATCGCCACTTGCCAGGCTATTTACTGATGCGATCCTCGAGGACGTCGACGCCGATATCTCAATTCATAATACGTCCGGCGGTATTCGGGCAATCTTGCCAGCCGGCGAGGTAACGTTTGGCCGAATCTACGAGGTTTCTCCGTTTGATAACCGCGTCGTCATTTTGGACGTGTCGGGCGCAGACCTTCGTCGTATTATCGCAGCGCAGGCGCCGAAAACCGGTCGACGCGCCGGTTTTTCCGGTATGCGCGTGTTTGTCGGTTGTGAACGAGATGCCGTCAGCATCAAGATGGTTCTGAATGATGGCCGCGAGATCGCTGATGATGACCGGGTCCGCATTTCGACCAACGACTTTCTGGCAACACTCGGCGACGGTGTTCTTTCGCCGGGCATGCCCGAAGGCGGCTATAAGTTCGCCGACGACCCGCGTTTTACCAGAGA
>CAYWYT010000406.1:0-2315 GCA_964462665.1 uncultured Woeseiaceae bacterium
GCCCCGGTAACTGTCCGCCTTCGCCTGGCTTCGCGCCTTGTGCGACTTTAATCTGAATGACCTCAGCACTAACGAGGTACTCGGCGGTGACGCCAAACCGCCCGGACGCCACTTGCTTGATCTTCGAGCGGCGCTCGGTGCCATAGCGTGCGGGATCCTCACCACCTTCGCCTGAGTTCGATCGACCTCCAATGCGGTTCATCGCAATGGCCAGCGCTTCGTGTGCTTCCGGTGACAGGGCGCCCAGGGACATCCCCGCACTATCAAAGCGCAGCATGATGTCCTCGACCGGCTCGACTTCGTCCAGCGGCACGGCCGGACCCAAAGGTCGCATTTCCATCAAGTCGCGCAAGGTTGCGACCGGGCGGTCATTGACCAACGCTGCATAGTCTTTGTAACGCTCGTAGTCGCCACTGCTCACCGCGGCCTGCAAGGTCGTTACAACGTCCGGGTTGTAGCAATGGTACTCACCGCCATGCACGTACTTCAGCAAGCCCCCCTGTGTGACCTTCTCTCGAGGGTCCCAGGCAGTGGCCGCCAGTTGCTTCTGATCGTCCAGGAGATCCGCAAAATTCGCGCCCTGAATACGTGACGCGGTACCACGGAAGCAACGCTCGACGACTTCTTCGTGCATGCCGACAATTTCGAAAAGCTGTGCACCGCGATAACTTGAAATCGACGAGATACCCATCTTGGACATCACTTTGAACAATCCTTTACGAAGACCACGGCGGTAACTTCGGCCAAGCTGTTGTTGTTTGTTTATGTTGCCGCGCTGCGCGATGTCGTGCAGCGACTGGTACACAAGATACGGATAGACCGCCGTTGCGCCATAACCGATCAAGCAGGCGATGTGATGTGAGTCGCGCGCGACACCCGTCTCTACAATTATGTTCACGTCGCAGCGCCGGCCAACTCGTACCAAGTGATGATGTACTGCACCGGTCGCCAGCAACGCGTGTACGGGCAACTTGCCTTCCTTGAGGTAGCGGTCGCTCAGCAGCAAAATGAGATTGCCCTGATCTACTGCTGCTACGGCCGCCGTGCAAATACTGTCCAGCGCCGCATCGAGCGATAGCGATGCATCGAAGTTAAGATCAATAAACACGTGACTGTTGCCGTACATGTCGTCACTTAACAACTGGCGCAATTTCTTCTGCGACAACACGGGTGAATTGATGATGACCTGCTCCGCATGTTCCGGACCAACGTCAAACAGGCTCGACTCACGGCCGATGTTGGTCTGCAAAGACATCACAATGCGTTCGCGCAGGGAATCGATCGGCGGGTTGGTTACCTGGGCGAACTGCTGTCGAAAATAGTCGAAAGGAGAGCGCACTTGTTTGGACAGAACGGCCATCGGCGTGTCGTCGCCCATTGAGCCGACCGCCTCCTGTTCTGCCTGCGCCAGCACGGCAACAATATCGCTTAGTTCCTCGCGCGACATGTTGAACATCTTTTGAAAGCTGGCCAAGGTCGCCGGATCCATCGGCTCGGCCGCGGTATGCGTATCGATCAGCTCGGAGTCCAGATAACGAACGCCTCGCTTAAGCCATTTCTTGTACGGCGCGCGCGTCTTGAGGATATCGTGAATGTCATCGTTGTCGAGCAGGGTGCCGTTAACGAGATCTACAGCGATCATCTCGCCTGGTCCAAGCCGTCCCTTGCTGACCACATCCTTCTCATCGTAGTCGTAGACACCGACTTCCGATGCGATCGTGATATGTCGATCTTCGGTGATGACGTAGCGCGCGGGTCGCAGTCCGTTTCGGTCCAGGCAGCAAGCCGCATAACGACCGTCTGTGAGCACGATGCCGGCAGGCCCGTCCCATGGCTCCATTTGGCAATTGAAGAACTCATAGAAAGCGCGCACGTCCGGGTCCAGGTCATCGATTGCCTGCCATGCCGGCGGCATGAGAATGCGCATGCCTTGTAATACATCCATGCCGCCAGCTCGCAAGATCTCCAGCATGTTGTCCAGGCTTGAGGAATCGGAGCCGACCAGAGAGACGATAGGATCGAGATCCGAGATATCGTCAAGTTTGTCAGAAATGAAATTCTTGGCGCGCGCCATCGCCCAGTTGCGGTTGCCGGAGATTGTGTTGATCTCGCCGTTGTGCGCAAGAAACCGAAAGGGTTGTGCCAGACGCCATTGCGGCAAGGTATTGGTGGAGAATCGCTGGTGAAAAACACACACCGACGATTCCAGCCGCGGGTCTCGCAAGTCAGGATAAAAGTCGCTGAGTACACTCGGCATGACCATGCCTTTGTAGCTGATCGTTACCGATGACAAACTGGCGATGTAGGCGTCGCCT
>CAYWYT010000407.1:0-2304 GCA_964462665.1 uncultured Woeseiaceae bacterium
TATCCTCACTGGAATTTTAACTCATTTAAACTACAGCGAGAATAACAAGGGATAGTCCCCTGGTCAAGTATCATTTCATGTGCGATGAACTATAGTCATGGAGCAGCAGGGACAGCTTCCAGAAGATAACTGGGCTAATGATTTTGACTTGGTTGGAAACTAATTCAATGTGTGAAGAGATAGAATCCCAGTTCTTTTTCTTCATAAGCCGGGTTAGTAAATTCACATCCAAACTCTTGTCTACCAGAATTTCTCACGACAACTTCTTTGTCTATAAAATCTGCTCTCTGATTATCAAGCGAAAACTGAACCTGAAGGTTATCACCTTTATTAATACTTGCTGAATCTAAAATTTTAAAACGTAAACCACTCATTGAAAGATTTACAACAGTCATCGCATACCTTTTATCAGAGTGGAAAGATTGATTTGTAACCTCCCCAACAATTTTTACACTCTTTCTATAATATCGTCTAAAATCCAGGAAGACCTCAAATCGCTTTTGACATTTACAGCGAGCAATTAAGTTGTGCTTATTAATTTTTAACTTTCGAATTGGTAAGTTATAAGTTTTTTCACAGTGCGGGCAAGAAAAAGAAACATGATTGTTTCCATCCACGTGTACTTTTACCGTTTCCATACATCTCTCTTATATTGACAGCATCAGGTATTAATTATCTTTTAACGTTTGGCCTATCCCAAATAGTGTGGATTATCAGAACTAGTAATGAAAATATAAAACTGAAGGCGTCTCCTGTAAACCTCTTGCCTGCAAAATGAAGGTGAACAGCAACAAGGTCGAGCAAGGAAGAACTTTCTACTACCAGGGATTTTAACTATGGATAATCGTGGGTATTCATTAGAATTCCGAAATAATGACAAGCAATAGATAGACTGGTACTTCTCGGAACTCAAAGGATGCTCTGAAACGAATCCGTTTGGAGATTATCGAAGTTTCTACCTGTCAAAAATCTTGTCTGTAAATGCAATTAAGGTGGTTCATATGACGTTACAGTTTCAGGTGGACTGAGCTGTTCGCTGCTGGGAAGTCAGCGATGTACAGCAAGAGTCTCTAATTGTTTTAACTGTTGGGCATGAGATGAAACCGGACTCCCATTTTGTCCCCACCCAGTTTGTCAGGAATTGGTGGGTATGGTTCCATTCCTACTAGGGCTTTTAAGGCACTATCGTTAAAATTATCATCAGAAGATAGTTTGAGAATCTTTATCTCCAAGACGTATCCATCTTTATTCAGCATTAACTCAACCTGAACAATATTAAACTGATTATCCAGGGTCTTCTTGTACGTCCAATGATTATTCACATAAGTCTGTACCGTCTTGGTGTATAAAACACGAGTATCATCGGTAGATTCTGTTCTTGCTGCTGATAATTTTTGTGCATTAAATACTCCTGTTACAAAGAGTACTGTTGCTATAAAAAGAAAAGTTAAAGGTTTTCCCATCTCTCTCCCTCCAATGGATAATTACCAGTCAGTTTTCTTTCGCTTGGATCAGGAAAATGTAATCATGATCTGTCTAATGCAAATTTGAGGCCAATTATTCCTTTGAAATAACGTTTTAATTGCAGTTATTTAGGTGCGTAATAAGTTGCGTGGCGTATGTTTTTGTGGAAATTTAATCTAAAAATCCGGATTAATGGAAAACTTGATAGGGCTCGGACCTATTCAGATTTAAGGTCTGGATATATGGATAGTCGTTTTTCGATATTTGCTGTATTAAAAAAACGTGGAGGCCCTTCAGAATCAAAGGAGTCTTAACTCAGGGAGTGACTTGTAGGATTAATTTACATGCTTGGGGACATTTTCAGTGCACCGTGATGGATTAACACAGGAATAGTGTAAACTTTCAAATTTGCTTAAATGTTATAGGTCGACTGTGATGAGAGCTGCGAATCCAACAATAAGTCGTTTTCGATGGGTGGTGAAAAGAGGGGCACGTAGTGCTTTTAACTCTTGAAACGAGATTATTTTTGATACTGCCTTTTTTACGACTGGTGAAGGTCTGTTTTTCAAAGGGTGTCCGGCTTAAGTAAATAAAATAACTAACGTATCATCAAGGTGCAAAAGATAAGCAAATGGTTGGCGGATGTCACTGTAATTTTTTTCACAGCTGTGCTGGCATGGACTAGGGAGAGAGCAAGCGGGTGTCTATAGTGGGGATTTAAAGAATGCGGGGTTGAAATGGTTAAATAAAAAAGGCTCCATTTCACGGTTGCAATCGTAAAATGGAGCCAAAACAGCAGGGGGTACTCCGCTTTTTCTTGTATCACTTACACCGAGCAGC
>CAYWYT010000408.1:0-2301 GCA_964462665.1 uncultured Woeseiaceae bacterium
ATGCGGCCTTTTTTGTCGGGAATAAAAAAGTCGGCGTCCTTGCCGACTTAGTTCTCGTATCAACCATAAGGAGATGCGAGGGTTGGAAGAAGCCAACCCTGAGCGATTAGGGATGACTTCGAGGACAATCTTAAGTTTGTTCACCCAGCGCCGGTGTGATTGCGTTCACAGATCCATCCCTAAAAACGAAAAGGGGCGCCATAAGGCGCCCCAAAAATGCTATTTCGAAGATTAAGTTAAGTCGGACTTAGTCTTCTGTTCGCAGACCTTCGAGGAAAGCCTGAAACTTTTGCTGCTCAACATTCTGCTTTACGACATCGCGAACACTCTCGAGAGGAGGTGGCTCATTGTTACGAGATTCCTCACGCAAGATGACGTGCCAGCCGAAATCGGTTTGGACAGGAGTCTTGGTGTACGTGCCGTTCAGCAGTCTTGCTACCGCGTCGGAAAATGGTGCAACCATTTGGTTCGGTGAGAACCAGCCAAGGTCGCCACCCGACGCTGCGGATGGCCCCGTTGAATGTTCCGTCGCCAGTGCCGCGAAATCAGCGCCGGCGTCCAACTGTGTGATGAGGTCGGTTGCCGCGCCTTGTGTCTCTACTAGAATATGCCGCGCCTTAAATTGCAGGTCCGGGGCCAATAGTGCTTGAGAGGCATAGGCTTCTTGTATTTCTTCTTCAGTCGCTGGATTGCTTGCTAACCAGTCACTGACAACCGCCTGGGCTAAGATCGCTCGGTACTGCAGCTCGATCTGGGCCTTTGTTGTTTCGTCTTTGGCTAGTTCATCTGCCCGCGGAAGCGTAGTCAGGAGATAAATGTCTTTCATCTCTGTCAGAACATTCTCTCGCTCTTCTGCCGTTGCTTCTGCTGCAGGCTTCTGAATTCTGGTTTGCAGATATTGTTCAAACATTATCGAGCTAATTTCGACGCCATTCACCGTCGCGACGGTTTGGGCGAAAGCGGGTGCAGCCGCAAACGTTAAGGCTATGGCGACAATTGATGTCAGGGTGGTTCCAGTACGTCTGGAACTATTACGGTTATCCATTTACGAGTCCTCGTTCAAATGATTCGGATAATTGGATCATGAATCATGATCCATTGGGGAAATAGCGTTGATTCGCAATGCATGAACATCGCTTTGCATGAATGAGCCAAGGGCATCATAAACCATCCGATGCCGATTGATCCTGCTCTGTCCTGCAAATTCTTCAGACACGACCTTGACGTCAAAGTGCCCTTTACCTTCTTTGGCACCCGCATGACCAGCATGCAAATGACTTTGATCCTTGACCAAAACCTCGGACGGAGCGAAAGCATCGATCAGAAGCTTTTCAATAGTAGTCGCGCGCTCGTTCATTCCGATGTGTCTTCCGGCAACTTCTTAGCCAGCCAAATTGATTGGGCAATAATGAAGACGAACGTAAGTCCCATAAGGCCAATCAGCTTGAACTTGACCCAGGTAGGCTCTGAGTAAGTGTAAGCGACGTAAATGTTCAGGCCACCCGCGACCATAAAGAAAACAACCCACGCCAGGTTAAGCTTGGCCCACTGCTCCTTCGCGAGCTCGATTGCTGAGTCCGTAGATACGGTGGCCGCTTCCATGAGGCGTTGGATGAATGGTTTCTCACCAATGAACTGACTGCCAAGAAACGCTATCGCGGCGAGCCAATAGAACACGGTTGGCTTCCACAGGAAGATCATCTTGTTGTCGAGCAGCAACGCTCCGCCACCCAAAACGATCACCAAGAGAGTCGAAACCGCGGAAATCTTGTTAAAGGTCTTGGTCAGGAACCACTGCAGCGCGAACGCAGCCGGAGCTGCGATCATGATCACCACGAGCGCGGTGAAAAAATCGTAGGTAATAAAGTACGCCGCAAAGAAAAGGACGATCGGCAAGAAATCGATCAGTAATGGCATGTCAAAAACATTCAGGAAATTAAGGGGCGGCATAATAGCCTAATTACCCGCGAATTGACCATTCAACTGGCCTACAATCCGCGCGTGGCCACACTAATTGAAATGCATGCAACCGATCCGCAGCCGCGGCGTATAGCCTCTGTAGGGCGAATTATCCGTAGCGGGGGGCTCATCGCCTATCCGACGGACTCGAGCTACGCGTTTGGCTGCCATATCGGCGACAGCAAGGCTATTAATCGAATTCATCGGATTCGGCGTACTGACAAGACACATAATTTCACATTGGTGTGTCGAGATTTGTCGGAGATTGGAATCTATGCGCGTGTAGATAATTGGGCATACCGCCTCATCAAGTCGATGACGCCAGGCCCGTATACCTTCATC
>CAYWYT010000409.1:0-2292 GCA_964462665.1 uncultured Woeseiaceae bacterium
AGACATCGAACCGGAAAAATAGTGACCGCTGCCACCTTCTTCAGCGCCTACGGGCCGCAGAGCGCAAATTAGTCCGATCGCAACAAGACTGCATCGAACAATGAGGGATGTGAATGCACCGCTTTGAAACATCAAATTACAAATTCCGCCAATTTTTATCATCAAAAGATTATACAATATTTTTTGCGTCTAATAATTATAGAGTAAAACGTAATGCAGAACAGAAACGCAATTTTGGGAATTTTTGCCGCGGTAGCATTTTCGTTGTCAAGTGGGTGTAGCAACGAAGCTGATTCCCCTTTGCCAATCGAAGACAATCCACAGCCTACGAGCGTTGAGCCAAGCTTGGCTGAACAGGCGGCAGCCGTCGCAGAAAACCCGTTGAAAGACGCATACTTCGGCGAGCTTCATTTGCATACCTCTTACTCGCTTGACTCATACATCGGTGGTAACCGACGTACACCGGATGAGGCGTATCGATTCGCGAAGGGTGAAGAAATGCTTATTCACGGTGACAAGCACAGCTTGCACCGGCCACTGGACTTTGCTGCGGTTACTGATCATGCGGAGTTTATCGGTGAGATGTATTCGACCCAAAATGCGGACGCACCTGGCTATGATAACTCGATGCTTGTTGAACTGCGTGGTCTCGACAAGATCGAAGAGCAGCGTGCCTGGTTCATGAAGTATGTGGTTAGTAACAATCGCTCCGGCACACCGGAGCATCCGCCCTTCTATGCGGGCAGGGAAACTACCGTTAGCGCTTGGGCCATGAATCGCGAAGTCACCAATGATCATTACGAACCTGGTCGATTTACGACGCTGCATGGTTTTGAATGGTCGGCAGCACCCAATGGCGGAAACATGCATCGCAATGTGATCTTCCGCGATGACGTTTTGCCCGACGCCCCGTTCGACTCTATTACATCTTCGGATGAGGAGAAGCTCTGGGACTGGATAGATCTTCAGCGAGGTGAAGGCAAGACTCTTCTGGCTATTCCACACAATAGTAATGGCTCAAAAGGTCAAATGTTTGACGCTACCGATAATAGTGGCAATGCAATTGATGCTGAGTACGCTGCTCGACGTGAGTCGATGGAGCCGTTGATCGAGATGATGCAAATCAAGGGTAATTCCGAAGTAACACGGCAGTTCTGGCCAAACGATGAGTTCGCTGACTTTGAAAATGGCGATTCAATGACGAAGTTTAGTGGTCGCGAGAAAGCCAAGAACAACTATGTACGTTACGCGGTCATCAAAGGCCTAGACTACCAAAGTACGATAAATGCCAATCCGTTTAAGTTCGGTTTCGTCGGTGGCACCGACAATCACAATAGCGGTATGGGCGATGTTGACGAAGATAACTATATTGGCAGCCACGGCCCGGTTGATGGTAGCGTCGCGGAGCGCAGGAGTGGAGACATAGACGGTTGGATCGCCGCAAGAGACTCGAGTCCGGGCGCCTTGACCGGAGTTTGGGCGCCGAAAAACACGCGTGCAGCTATCTGGGATAGCCTCGCTGCTCGTGAAACATTCGCGACCTCTGGCCCACGAATAAAAATACGCCTGTTCGCCGGCGCCGAGTTAGCAGCGAATCCAACCGATGCCAATGCTCTTGTGATTGATGGCTACGCTAAAGGCGTACCAATGGGTGCGACGCTGGCAGCGTCAGAAACGGCGCCAACATTCACTGTTTACGCTCAGAAAGACGGACCCGGCGCGAATCTCGACCGAGTGCAGATAATCAAGGGCTGGGTTGAAGCGGACGGCGAGTCTCAGGAACGCATCGTCGATGTCGTTTGGAGTGGCGATCGCGAAGTAGGCAGTGACGGCAAATTGTCAACTGTTGGTAATTCAGTCGATTTGGCAACAGCTACATACACCAACGATATTGGTGTGTCCGATTTAATCGGTTCATGGACGGACGACGATTTCGACCCGAAGCAAAACGCCATCTACTACGCACGCGTGTTGGAAATACCGACGCCGCGCTGGACAACCTACGATGCCGTGCGTAACGAATTTCCACTTCTGGAAGATGTACCGTCCACGATTCAAGAACGCGCATGGTCTTCACCCATCTGGTACACACCTTGAACAACGAAGAAACTATAGCGGATAGTGTTACGCGGACGCTGTTGATATCGGCCGCACTCTTGTGCTTTTCTTCGATCGCAACAGCGCAGGATTCGGCCGATGACCTGGCGAGACAAGCGACCGATCCGACCGCGTCGTTAATGGCATTCAATTTTATTGCCGACTACACGGGAGACTACAACGGGCCCAATGGTG
>CAYWYT010000410.1:0-2291 GCA_964462665.1 uncultured Woeseiaceae bacterium
TCGCGTTGGTGAATGGGCTCACTTCACTGTTCCTGGGTTGGAAGGTGCGCAAGGAGATAACGACGGAATGGATCTTGTATCTTAGCGGCGGATTGTCTGTGCTATTCGCATTGCTCATTTTATTTCAGCCTGCCGTCGGCGGCATCGCAATCGCTTATGTCGTAGGTACGTGGGCGGTCATTGTTGGCTTGCTGCGTATCTACTTCGCGTTCTTTGTCCGAAATCTGCAGCGAGCCGCCTAGTCGCGAAAGCTCGAATAGGCAGATAACCGTTGGCAGCTAATATTCAAATATTTTTCGATCAGCATCGTAAAAAGATACTGTGGGTCATGGCGGTGGTTGTGGTCTATGCCCTGCTGGGGTTCTTCCTTGCGCCCTGGCTGATCAAAAAAAACGCGATAGACACGGTACGAGAGATGTATGGGGCGGAACTTCGGATCGAGCAAATTGCTGTTAATCCATTCGTTCTCAGTCTGCATATTGATGGCCTGGCGATGGATGACCCTGATGGCGAAGCATTTGCGCGCCTCGATGCGTTGCATGCGAACTTTCAACTGAGCTCGTTGTTTCGTTGGGCTTTGACGTTCGCAGAACTTCGATTCGATGCGCCGGAAGTTTTCATCGCCCGCGAGAGTTCCGGCGATCTTAATCTTGCCTTTCTTTTGAACAATGAAACTAACGCCGAAGACGAAGCGGCACAGGCTGATTCAGCCGTTGCTAGATTCGTTCTGCAGGACTTGTCGATCAACGATGCGTCCGCACACTGGAATGATGCTGTGCCGCGCGAGCCGGTCGCAACAACCTTCGGTCCCGTCAATGTGCAGATACTCGACTTGAGTACGCTGCCGGAGAATGAAGGTCGGCAGGACGTGGTGATCACCACCGAAACAACCGGCACATTCAGTTGGAATGGAAGCCTGCAACTCAATCCTTTGCGCTCAGCCGGACATGCTTCGATCAAGGGATCACACTTCCCTCTTTTGTCTGCATACATTCGCGATAACGCGGGCTTTGAAGTGGTACGGGGCAACGCTGGTGTCGAGCTTGATTACGTAATCGACACGATGGATGACGGTCAGCTCGAGGTGCGTGTCGACAATTTCGATTTGTCTTTTGCTGAGGTATTGCTGCGAACGTTCGGCCTGGCAGCAAGCGACGGCAGCAATATCGACCGCGATGTCCTTGAAATTCCGCGCTTGCGTGTCGACGGAGGCTTGCTTCGTTTTCCGGAGCGCAAAGCGGAGATTGGCTCGATAAGTATCGAAGACGGTGTACTGGGTTTGTACCGGGATGCGTCTGGCAATCTAAATGTAATACATCACCAGTCATCTTCCGAAGAACCGGCTGAGGAGGTTGAAGTCGTCGATGATGCGTCGGAGGCAATGAGCTGGGCAGTGTCACTCGACAGGATCGACATCAATCGCATCGCCATAGGGCTAATTGACGATAGCGTCAATCCATCGGCGAATCTCGGCATTGAAAGTCTGGATGTCAGTATTGCCGATATCAGCAATTCACCGGGTGCGCTGTTTCCTGTCGACGTTGCGATTAGTACCCGCTTTGGCGGAAGTGTCACATCGCAGGGCACGATCGGCGTCTTGCCAGTGCCGGTCGCGGATCTGGACCTCGCGGTTGCAGGAATCTCGCTGGCCTTATTGCACCCCTATATAAAGAGTCTTGCAGACGTCAATCTCGACTCGGGCGCGTTGGGCATGAACGTCAAACTGCACCACGGTCCTGAAGAGTCACTGTCTTTGAGCGGTGATGCCGCAATCAGCGATTTTCTGATAACGGAAACCGACGAGGGATCGAAGCTGGGAAGCTGGGACACACTCGCCGCCAATCAAATAGTGCTCAGTCTTGCGCAAGAAACGCTAGAAATTTCAGAGGTGCGGTTCGACCGACCCTACGGCGATATTCTTATCGCTGCAGACGGCAGCGTCAATCTGGGCCGTGTCGCGCCCGGCAAGCAGTCGGATGAGCAAGTGTCGGATGATGAGAGTACCGCAAACACCGGCGACGCTGCTGAACCTAAGGAATTGCCGTTGGCGGTGACGATTGGACGTA
This sequence comes from uncultured Woeseiaceae bacterium, assembly GCA_964462665.1. Taxonomy (GTDB): domain Bacteria; phylum Pseudomonadota; class Gammaproteobacteria; order Steroidobacterales; family Woeseiaceae; genus UBA1847. Next base: position 2,067 of record CAYWYT010000410.1, read on the forward strand.
TTCTGGTCAACGACGGAGCCGCCGATTTTGCGGACCGATCACTGCCGCTTCCGTTTGATGTGAAGATCGCTGAATTGAATGGCACGCTCACGACGATAGCGTCCGAGAGCAGCGAACCGTCCGAAGCCGAATTTGAGGGCAAGGTGGATGAATTCGGTTTGGTTCAGGTGTCGGGCACGATTACGCCGTTGCAGCCGGCCTTGAATACAGATCTCAAAGTAAATT
>CAYWYT010000411.1:0-2290 GCA_964462665.1 uncultured Woeseiaceae bacterium
AATCGCAACCACCATGCCAGCAACGGCGGATGCGGTAATGACCGCCATGCGTTTTTGTCGACGCTGTTGCTCGCGTCGTTTTAGTGCATCGAAACCGACGCCAAGCATTCCCGAAATCAATTTCAACTTCGCGTTTTTCTTGCCGTCAGCATGCGGCCTTGCATCTGCAGCTATTGGCTCAGCCGGTCTATCGGACAGCACGCCATCGGCGCCCATCTGAAAACGCACAGCAGGAGGAAAGCATTCCGTATCGGTACCGGGCTCGCCTTCGACAATTAAACAGAAAATACGGTCCTCACGGCCGAGACGTTTGTAAGTGAGGATTTCTTCGTTGGTCCAATGCGAGTTCGCCGCGTTGGGCGAGCAGATGACAATCTGGCAGGCAGAGTCGGTGAGTGCCTGGGTCAGCTCTGTGCCCAGGCTATGCGACGATGACAATTCCTCACGGTCGCGAAACACTTTTCCGATTTGCTCCGGCACGGTGCCTACGCTGGTGGACTCGCCCACAAGGTATTTGGGAATCTTGAAGGTCTCAAGCGACCTGTGCAGCCATGACGCCCATTTCTCGTCTTTGTGGCTATAGCTGATAAAAGCCTGATATTTGTAACTCGAGGACACGACGTTGCTGCTACCTGCGCATTTGCTCAATATTTATCATAGCAGTCGAACCGGCTTACGGCGCCCATTTGTCAGCCATCTCTATACACTGATTACTTAGCGGTTAAAGTCGCCTGCTTTGAACATGTCGCGTACATCGTTGCGATCGGCGCAACGCCATTCCTCCAGCTCGCAGTTGACCTCAATACACAGAGCTACCTCTTCGGAACCGCAGCCGATGAGCTTTGCGACTTCCGCCGCGGTTGGCTCGCGTGGGTGATAGTTGGGTTCCGAGCTCGCGCAGGCGGCCAAACAAGCAACAGGAATGGCGAGCAAGAGATTGGGTTTGAAAAGCGCCAGCATGAAATAGAGTATAGCGACATAGAGAGGGCATGCTGCAAACTCATTTAGCTGGTTTGATCTGGTATCTTTGCTGTGCACGCCGCAGCTCTGTCTGCGTCGCAGCCAGATTAATTAGAACAGTCGATCAAATAGCAGAGTAAAGGTCATCGGCAGCTTCGAACTCCAAACAACAGACGCACGAATTGAGGATAATACTGAATGAAGTCTATTGGACCTGTCACGATAGTGGCGTTACTCGCGGCCATGTCCTTGCAGTCGCATACCGCAAGGGCCGAGGAAGGCGGTAGCGGTCACTATTTTCCAGGCTCGATGTCTTCATTTATCGACGGCGTTCCGGGCGATCCTGGCTTTATCGTACGCGGACAATTGATTACGTACGATGGCTCGGTAGAAATTGGCAGAACGATTCCGGTCGCCGGTCAGATCGTCGGCAATGCCGAGGCAGAGTCTCTGGCGCTTGGACTGACAATCGTGTGGGCACCGGAGTGGGATCTGGGCGAGAAGTGGTCTTATGCGATGACGGCCACAATTCCCTGGGTTGATATCAAAGTCTCAGGTGATGTCAGCGATACGATGGGCGGCCCGACCGTGCGTCGTAGTGATGAGGCTAAGGCAATCGGGGATATCGTGCTCATCCCGTTGATGTTGCGATATAAAATTAGCCCGGACCTGAGTTTCGATTCCAGACTAACTTTTTATGCGCCAACCGGCAGTTACGATGTCGGGGCACTAGCCAATACTGGCAAGAACTTCTGGACCATGGAGCCGACTTTTGCGCTGATGTATTTTGGCCAGAAAAACGGACGTGAGGCGTCCGTCTTTTTTGGCGCCGATTTTAACTCGAAGAACGACGACACCAATTACAAATCCGGCACGCAAGTGCACATTGACGCAACCTTCGCACAGCACTTTCCGTTGTGGAAGGGTTTGGCTGGTGCAGGGCTGTCGGCTTACTACTACAAGCAGGTCAGCGGCGACAGCGGTGCTGGCGCGACATTCGGTGATTTCAAGGCGAGGGCGCAAGGCATCGGTCCGGCATTGTCTTTCACCCGCAAGGCAGGCAACGCCGACGTTATCGCCGAGTTCAAATGGTTGAAGGAATTCAATAATAAGAACCGTCTCGAGGGCGACGTGCTTTGGTTCAAGGTTGTTGGAAAATTTTAGTAGCGACAGCAAAACAATTGGCAGGTGACACAATGAGAAAATTGGCAGCGACGATTCTCGCAATTTGTACTCTTACTATCTTCGGCTGCAGTGGTTCGTCGGAATCCGGTGCAGTCGAGAAAGGCGACAGCAATGAAACGGCGACGGCAGTTGTAGAAGACGGTGC
>CAYWYT010000412.1:0-2287 GCA_964462665.1 uncultured Woeseiaceae bacterium
CGGTCGGGTTTCCCGGAAGGTTCATTTCGAGATGTTTCGCGAACAGGCGTCCGAGGGTCGTGCCGCCCGCAGATGCGTCAAGGCCAATCACCACGGTAATTGTCTCGCCTGCGAATGTGAATTCACCGTCGGGCTGGCTGGCGGTTTGATTCGAGCCGTCGCAAGCACCTAGAAGTACCGCCAACGAAATCGTCAAGAGGTACCGAAACAAAGCGCTCGGGTAATTCATTGCCTTCATGCTAACTCCAGGTTCTTTATCGTCTATATAACTAGTCTTGCGTATTCGCCAGGTCTTCACTAATAGCGGCCGCACAAGCTTTCACTTCGGGGATAAGACTGGCGACTATCTCCTGTGTCATCCGCGATCCCGGGCCACGCACGACAACGGCAGCAACCGTGTTATTCAGCCCATCAAAAACGGGCGCAGCGATCGCTGACGTATCAAGCGTAACTTCGTCGATACTGTGTGCGCAGCCGTTCACTCTGACGTCATCCAACTGTTGGCAGTATATGTCACGGTCGGTAACGCTCTTAGTGGTAATTGCCGTGAGTTCACGCTCGCTTAGAATTTCCTTCACCTGCGCATCTGTTTTTTGTGCCATGAATACCCGACCCGCCGCCCCGGCATAAACGGGAACAGCTCGACCGACGGGTGCGACAATTCTTAGTTCGCGGTCCGGCTCAATGACATCAATGCACACTCTTTGCTTGCCGCGCGGAACAATCAGGCAAATCGTTTCCTGAGTCTGGCCCAGCAAGGTTTGCATATGCGGCCGACAAACTTTGCGCATCTCATTCGGCCAGAAATTGTGTATGCCACCACCCGGAACGTAATTGCGATCATCCGATCGTTGCCGTACCAGATCGATATTGGCCAGCGTTTTCAACAACCTGAGGGTAGTCGCCTTGTCGAGCCCCGCACCGCGACTAATGTCAGTCAGGCCCATGGGGCTGTCGCCCTGGCAGACATACATGAGCACCGACATGGCACGTTCGACTGAGCGGTTGGTCTTCATAACATCCAAAAACGGTTCACTTAATGAACCATATCAGTTTACTGTTTGAACTATTCTACGCTCAGTGCTATAAATCTCAAGTGATTAATCGGAGACATCCTCATGTCTGATGTACGCGCACTGGCCCAGCAGGAAATCCGCGATATGCGTGAGCGTATCCAGCGGCTTGATGCCGACGGTATCGATTTGCTGCTGCGCAACGCTCGCTCGCATTACGCCTGGGCAGATCGGCCAGTAAGCGATAGTGATCTTGAGCGTATTTTCGACATCATGGTTTGGGGCCCAACTTCCAATAACGGCCACCCTATTCGAATATTGTTTGCGCGCAGCGATGCGGCGAAACAACGATTGGTGCCAGCACTAAAAGGCAATAATGTTGAGAAAGTATTGAGCTCGCCTGTTTGCGCGATTATCGGCTACGACACAAAGTTCTACGAACGTTTCCCAGAATTGTTTCCGCATGATCCGGGCAAGGTTCAGATGTTCATTGACAACCCGAAACGATGTGCGGACGACGCATTCAGAAACGGTACATTGCAGGGCGCCTATTTCATGATTGCGGCTCGCGCACTCGGATTCGATGTCGGTCCTATTTCGGGCTTTTTTAACGACATCGTTGATGCGGAGTTTTTCGCGGACACGACCATCAAGTCGAACTTCCTCTGCAACGTCGGATACGGTGACGAAAGCGCGGTATGGCAGAAATTGCCCCGCCCATCGTTCGATAGTATCTGCACGATGATCTAATCGGGAATATTTACGAATGCGCCATCTTCAAACAGGATTGCTACAGGCAGATCGCGACCGGGCCACTCCGGGATACCGAATTTTCTCCCCGTTGGGCATTCCCAAGACCTTGGTCATAAACATGTCAGGTGACGTAGTACATGCTTGGGACTTGCCTTTTGAGCCTGGCAACTTTGGCTGTCTTTTGCACAATGGCAACATGCTCTCGGCATCGCGAACACCGGACGGACCAAAGGGCTTGCCGGCAAAGGGTGGCCTATTGCAGGAACAAGACTGGAACGGCAAGGTCGTTTGGGAGTTTCAGGACGACTTACAACATCATGATTTCTTGCGCTGCAATAACGGCAACACGATGTATCTGCGCTGGGAGTTACTGAAAAAGAAAAACAAAACGCGCGTTCTCGGAGGTCTGGAAGGTACGGAGCATAGCGAGGGCATCTGGGGTGACGTAATTCGGGAAATCGAGCCGGATGGCACCGTGGTCTGGGAGTGGCGAGCCGAGGACTGCGAAGAAATGTACGACT
>CAYWYT010000413.1:0-2285 GCA_964462665.1 uncultured Woeseiaceae bacterium
AATTTTTGAAAATGAACAAGATTGTAAAAGTAAGCGCACTCGTGCTCTTTCTCGGACTCGCTTCTGGTTGTGCATCAACCGCAGCTGTAAACGCCGCCCAAGCTACTGCTGATAAAGCTGCTGCTGACGTCGCTGCTGCTGTTTCAGCTGCTGAAGCTGCTCGTGCTGCCGCTGATCGTGCTAGTCAGTCTGCTGCAAGTGCTCAAAGCACTGCAGATCAGGCGTTGTCAGCATCAACAGAAGCTCAGGCTTGCTGTGAAGCAAACCGCGAAAGCATGGAACGTATGTTCCAGAAATCAATGTCCAAGTAGTTTTAAACTACAAAGATATTATTCGGACGCCGCGCTTGTCGCGGCGTTTTTTATTCCCCGCCCAACCGCCACCGGAATCCCGTCCGAGCGGCCGACGGTCTCTTCGGCAAGATGCCAGTCTAATTTTCCTGCGCGCTCACCCGTCGCACTGATGTACAACTCGGTCACTGAAGACAGCGGATCCTGATCACTCTCTTCGAGTCGCGGATGCGACTCCATCACCAATTCATCACCACTCCAGCCGAACTTCAAAGGCTCATTAATAATGCGAACATTCGTCTTGACGCCCACCAGATCAAACAGGAATTCGATATCTTCCGGAAACATGCGAACACAGCCATGCGACACGCGCATGCCAACGCCCGCGGGTCGGTTGGTGCTATGAATAAGATAGCCCGGCATACCCAGGGCCAATGCGAATCTACCGAGCGGATTCTTGGGCCCCGCTGGCACGATTCGCGGCAAGGGATCACCAGCAGCAGCATGTTCATCACGGACTGACTGTGGTGGATACCAGGCAGGATCAACAACCTTCGCAGTAACCTGGGTCATTCCCAGCGGCGTTTCCCAATCCATGCGACCAATACTGATCGGATAGGTCATCACATACGCTGGCTCGCCGTCTTTCGGCGTTGGAAAATAATACAGTCGATACTCGGCAAGATTCAGTACCACGCCTTCACGCGGTCCGGCCGGAATTATGAAACGCGTTGGCAGTACAACTTCCGTACCCTCTCCGGGCAACCACGGATTAACGTCTGGATTCGCACGCACAATATCCTCGTAACCCAATCCGTGACGACGCGCAATATCAACCAGAGTGTCTTCATGGCGTGCCGTGATAGTCGAGACTGCGCCCACCACGTCATAGCCTGCAGGCGGCAGTTCGAAAATATCTGCATGCGCGACTTCAAGCAGCAAGCCCAGCAACAATACGAAAGAGTATTTTCTGTTCATTTTCCTATTTCTTCACGTTCTATAACTTCGGTTTCTGCTTCAGCTGCCGCCAACCACTCTTGCATGGCGTCACTTTCCAATAATCGATGCGGATAATATCCGGCCGACTCCGGCAGATTGATGCCATAAGTTCTAAGCCGCAATACCACCGGCGCAAACATCGCGTCAGCGACACTAAAATCACCAAACAACCACCCATTATCGCCTTTGTAGTGGTGCTGGCAATCCGACCAGATCTCAATTATGCGATCTATTTCTTCGCCCAAACCGTCCGACAGCGCCACTCTGCGCCCCATCGCCCGGCAATTCATCGGCATGCGGCTGCGCAACTCGGGGAAACCCGAATGCATCTCGGCACAGATGCTGCGGGCATAAGCCCTTGCATCCGCGTCCGCCGGCCATAGCTGCGCGTCCGGCCATCGCTCAGCCACTGTCTCCGCGATTGCCAGTGAATCCCAAACCGCAAACTCACCCAACTGCAAGACCGGCACTGTCCTGCCAGGGCAATACCGCGCCATTTCGGCCGCCGTAGTAGCGATATCCAGTGCAATCCGGTGCTCCTCAAACTCGATACCGGCTTCACGCAATAGCAGCCAGGATCGTAACGACCAGGATGAGTAGTTTTTGTTACCAATTATGAGCTTGGGCATCATCTGCATATCATACCGAATAATCCGTTTGACCGGGCCCAATGCGCCCGGTAGCCTCTGTGGCCCGACTTTCAAGGCTATCCACATGAGTCTGAAAATCTCTTTCGAGCTCAGTGATCGCGACCTCAACTATTTTCGCGAGGCGTTACAGCATTCCCGCAATGCTGTACGACATGCTGAAGAACCCGAAATCCTCGAAGCAATTCGTGACGTCCTCGACGAAATTCGTAGCAATGAACCATTGCCCGATTTCGTAGCGAAGCGCATACCGAAACTCGAGTCGTTCATACAAATGCTGACCGATGACGAGTGGCAATTGCCGGACGCCGATCGTGAACGTTTGCTCGCGATGTTTATCTACTTCGCG
>CAYWYT010000414.1:0-2283 GCA_964462665.1 uncultured Woeseiaceae bacterium
GCATCTTGTCGATAAATAACGGCCGATCGGTTTTTCGATGAATCCGCGTGGTCTCCAGGTAGCGCTCACCCAGGCGCCGCAATTCGTCAGCATTCTTCGACTTGAGCACTGACGCGTAGACAGCGACCTCCTCTGACTCCGCTTCGCCGCGCAACTCCTTGGCCAGCGTAATCATGTCAGGCAGTTCCGTAGTTCCTTCCACCTGGGAATGACAGGACAGCATTTGCTCAAGCAACGTTGATCCGGAACGTGGCATGCCGACAATAAAGATTGGCTCGCTTGAGCCGCAGCCAACACCTTCGCATTCGGCGAAAAACTCCTGACTGAACTCACTCTTCAGACGTTGCGCACGACTCGTATTGGAATCCGGGTCGTAACTGCTGCGGAGACGAAACAAGGCATTGCCCTTGGCGTAGTGCTTAAACGAATCGGCATAATTCTTCGCATCTTCGTAGGCCTTGCCCAGCGCGAACTGAATATGCCAGCGATTCTCACCGCTGAGATTCTTGTCCTCCAGCTGCTCCTGCATTGCGCTGGTGTCGTCGTCTGAGAATCGAAATGTCTTGAGGTTCGCCAGACTCCAGTACGCTTCGCCGAAGCCCGGGCTCAATTCCAGACTCCTGCGATAGGCCTCGATGCATTTATCGACACTGCCTTGTGTTTTCAGCACATGACCAAAGCTCAACCAGACCTTGGCGTTGTCGGTGTATTCACTGAGCAACCGTGAATACAGCTCAATCGAGCGCTTGTACTCGCCAATCCTGCTCAATATGACCGCGCATAAGTTTCGATAACTCGGGTTTTCCGGATCCGCGGCCAATGCTTTTTCGATCTCGATCAATGCACTGTTCGGATCGTTACGCCGATGCAGGATCACAGCCAGATTGTAACGAGCAGCCGCAAAGCTCGGAGCGAGTTCCAGACAGCGAATGAGAAGGTTTTCAGCGTCCGCGTCCTGACCACAGCGAACGGCGACTTCGGCCAGCATACGAATAGCCGGAACGTCCGTCGGTGACTGCATCAAGTGCTTCTTCAACAATCGTTCGGCCAATGCGACATCGTTCTTGACCATCGCCCCTGCGGCCTCGCGCAAAATCGGGTCTCGCGTTGAACATTGCACATGGCGTGCGTAGGCAACATCGCCACCTTCAGTATCACCGGTAGCCATCAGGTGATCGGCAAGCACGCGCCACGCCTCCGGGTGTTCCGGCTGATATTGAACAGCCTTTAACAACGCCTGAATGGCCTCTTCGCCGCGACCAACCGCACCGAGGGATGCACCGTATTCGAAATATGCGGCGGCCCACTTATGCTGCGCGTTCAGCAGTGGCTCGAGTATTTCCAGCGCAGCCTGCGGATTGCCTGATCGACGCATCGCCGACGCCAACAGAAACATGGCTGGCGGGTGATTTGGAATAGCCTCCAAAATCGCCTGAGCTTGTTCAGCCGCAAGGGTCGGATTGAGGTCCAATAATTGGGCAGCGTTTTTGGTGGCCTCCTCCAGGGAGCCCAGCTGATCAGACTGAGGTTCTTCCATCAGTAGGTCTCTTCAACATCACCAAGATTCGCGTAAATCGTCTTCACCTGCGTGTAGTGCTCAATTGCCTGCAAACCATTCTCTCGCCCTACTCCGGATTGCTTGTAACCACCGAAGGGTACTTCCGGCGGCGTAACATTGTAGTCATTGATCCAGACGATACCGGCCTGAATTCTATTCGCAACCCGATGCGCCCGGGTAAAGTCCCTGGTAAATACCGCGCCGGCCAAGCCAAACTCCGTCGCGTTCGCGCGCTCCAATGCTTCGTCTTCTGTCTGAAAAGAAAGTACGGACATCAACGGGCCGAATACCTCGTCCCTTACGAACTCCATGTCATCATCGCAGTTCGCGAACACCGCCGGGCTAACGTAGAGGCCGTCGCCCAACTCGCCCTCAGACAAGACATCACCACCGCATACATGCCGCGCTGCGCTTTTCTTTGCGCTGGCCATGTATGAGCAGACTTTCTCGAAATGCTGTCGTGACACCAGCGGACCCATTTGTGTTTCAGGGTCGAACGGATCACCGACTCGAATGGCCTTGGTTCTTTGTGCAAGTCGTGCAACGAACTCATCGTGCAAGGCAGACTGAACAAATACTCGCGTGCCATTCGAACAAACCTGACCCGTAGAATAGAAATTCGCAACGAGCGCCGCATTCAATGCATTTTCGAGATCGGCATCATCGAAAACAATGATCGGCGACTTGCCGCCGAGCTCAAGGGTAACCTTCTTCAGGTCCTTGGC
>CAYWYT010000415.1:0-2280 GCA_964462665.1 uncultured Woeseiaceae bacterium
AGACTGACATCACACGGCGCACCAGAAATCGCGAAGCAGCTGTCGACTTGAAAAAATATTTCGATTCCAGACAAGGTAACCTCGAGCGCCGGAGCAAACACAGCATTGCCCAGCAAATGATTCGCCAATGCCATCGAAAGTGGGTCTGCCGGGCCACATAGGGGCACGCCGAGATGTCGTTGGCCAATGCGCGGTCCCGCCTGAATGGTACTTTGCAGCCCTGCACGGGTAATGAGCAGGCTCATTGCGCGATCATCTGTTGATACGTTTTTTCATCAATGGCGACAAAACGGATACGCGTACCACCACACAGCAACAGCGGTTGCGCCTGATCCGGCCGAAAAAGGGTCACTGGTGTTCTACCAATCAAAGGCCAGCCACCGGGACCGGCCAGCGCGTACAGACCTGTCAGGCCGCCTGCTATGCCCACAGATCCCGGTTCAACCCGTTGTCGTGGTTCCGTGAGCCGCGGCACATTGACGTCTTCGTTTAATCCGGCAACGTAGGCGAATCCTGGCGTGAAACCGATAAGCTCGACAATGTGTTGCCGCGAGGTGTGCATCGCTACTAATTCGTCCTGGGTCAGCGCCAGCATCTCGCATATCGATTCCAGTTCCGGACCGAACTCACCCCCGTAGCAAACTGGTATCTCGATACTGGGCAATGCTGCCGCGTCGTAAGTGGGTACGGACAATAACTGCTCATTGAGTTGTGTCTTTGCGGCATCGTGTGTGAGCTCAGAGGAGTCGAACTGGACGATCACACTGCGCATTCCCTCTACGCACTCGATCCAGGTACCCAGACTTCGCAGGTGCTGTGCTACCGCTGCGCGCTCACTCGAATCAATGCTGTCGATTCTAAGGGTGTCGTCACTACAGTTTTCAGATCGCAGCACGAATACTGACTCCACTCGCCAACAAAACGTCGCGCACAGCTATGCCAATTTCCGCAGCGTTCGCCGTATCACCGTGGATGCAAAGCGTGTCTGCACGTACTGCCAAAACATCACCATTCTCTGCGGTAAGCATGTGCTTCGTGGCGAGAGTAATCGCCTGAGTAGTGATCGTATTCATGTCGCTGTGAACCGCGTTCGGCTCACCGCGCGGTACCAATGAACCGTCCGACAAATACGCGCGATCGACGAAGGCCTCAGCAATGAAGGCCATGTTTTCTTCTGCTACTACACGTTCGAGTTCGCTGTTCGGCGGCCCGATTATCGCCGCGTTGTTACACACATGCTGCACTGCCTGCACGACGATTTTTGCAAGAGATCGGTCTCCAGCTGCATCGTTGTACAACGCGCCGTGCGGCTTCACATGGGTCAAGGAAGAGCCCGCAGTACGGACGACTTCATGTAATATATCTAATTGATTTATAAGTGATTTATGAAGTTCTTCGCCACTCTGAAAATGACTGGTTCGGCCGAACCCTGAGCGATCCGGATACGCAGGATGTGCGCCGATTGCAACCTCATTTGCTACCGCAAGATCGACCGTTGCTGCCATGCTACGAGTGTCGCCGGCATGGCCACCGCAGGCGATATTGCAGCTACTGACAATACTCATCAACTCGACATCGAACTCGCAACCTTCACCAAGATCCGCGTTCAAGTCGATCGTCATCACGGCAGACTGACTCTCTTATAAGAAAAATATCGAGACATAATGACAGGTACTTCCTGCGATCACGAACAAGTGCCAGACTCCGTGGCACCAGGGATAGCGGTTACTGAGAGCGTAAAATACCACGCCACTCGTGTAGAAAAATCCACCAGCAGCCAACCAGCCCATGCTCACCGCAGATAGCGCGCTAACGAAGTCGTCAATAATGAAAACGGTGAACCAACCCATCACCAGGTACAACACCACCGAGACGATTCTTGATCCATGACGGCGTACGGCATCCAACACCATGCCGATGAGCGCGAGAGACCAGACAATACTCATCACCCACCAACCCAGTTCTTCATCAAGCGCGACCATCGCATACGGCGTATAGGTGCCCGCGATCAACAGATAAATTGCCTGGTGGTCGAGTACGCGAAAGAAGCTCTTCGAGGGGCCCGGGATGCTGTGATACAACGTCGAGCACAGGTACAAGGCGAACAGAGTCGCCGCATAGATGCTGTAACTAACGATCTTGGCAGCGTCGCCATCTATCGTCGCGACGGTTACTAGAACGGCACCGCCGGCCAACGCGAATAGTGCGCCAAGCAAATGCGTGATGCTGTTGAATTTCTCGCCGTGGTACATACGAGCCAATCTACCCGATCATTGTTCT
>CAYWYT010000416.1:0-2267 GCA_964462665.1 uncultured Woeseiaceae bacterium
ATCTGGCTCCGACCTTGCGTCATTGAAGACTCGCGCAGACCGAGACGGCAGCGACTACATCGTAAATGGCACCAAAGTCTGGACAACCCTTGCGCAATTCGCCGACTGGATTTTTTGCCTTGTCCGCACCTCATCCGATGTCGCGCGGCGCCAGGAGGGAATCAGTTTCCTGTTGATTGATATGAAAACGCCGGGCGTTAGCGTCAAACCGATTATCACCATCGATGGCACCCATGAAGTTAACGAAGTGCACTTTGAAGATGTGCGCGTACCTATCGAGAACCTGATCGGCGAAGAAGGCAAAGGCTGGACCTACGGCAAGGTACTTTTGCAGCATGAGCGAACAGGTACAGCCGGCGTCGCGAACACCAAGTATCGACTGCGCAAACTTCGAGCCCAAGCGCAGCAGTCAGTCCGCGGCGCAGCACCTCTTTCTGAAGATAGTAACTTTATGCGCAGAATCGCCGCAGTTGAGGTTGAATTGAAGGCACTTGAGTACACAGAACTACGTACTCTGGCCGCAGTTTCTTCCGGTAAGGCTCCAGGCGCTGAATCATCCATACTAAAATTCAAAGGTACTGAATTGCAGCAGGCTGTCGATGCGCTCTATGTCGACGCGGCTGGCTACTACGCATTGCCGTATGTCCCGGAACAGTATGTTCTCGGTTTCCCGGAGCACGATCGAATCGGCGCAGGCGTCGAAACGGACTCGTCGCCGCGCTATTTCAATTTTCGCAAAGCGTCGATTTATGGCGGCTCCAATGAAATTCAAAAAAACATCATCGCCAAGCACGTGCTTGGCCTCTGAGTAACGACACAATGGATTTTTCTCTCAACGAATTTCAATCAATGCTCGACGATAGCGTCGAAAAGTTCGTAAGCAATGAATACGACTTTGAGACACGTCAGGCCAACGCAGAAAGTGATCTCGGCTACAGCGTCAAAACGTGGCAGACGTTCTGCGAACTGGGCTGGACGGCAATGCCATTTGCAGAGGCCGATGGTGGCCTGGACGGTGGCCCGCTGGAAACCATGTTGTTGATGCAACAATTCGGTCGCGGCCTCGTCGTAGAACCGTATCTGGCCAATATTATTCTGGCCGGCGGCGTTCTGCGGCGTCTCGGTACAGCGGAGCAAAAGGCAAAATGGCTGCAGCCGATTATTGAAGGACAGATGCAGGCTGCGCTCGCCGTTGCGGAACCGCACAATCGCTATGAGATCGGCGATATTGCTACAACCGCATCTGCAGACGGCGACGGTTGGGTTCTGAATGGCAAGAAAAGTGTGGTACTCAACGGTGGCAACGCCGACGTATTGATTATTCCGGCAGATAGCGACGGAATGTCCCTGTTTGCCGTCAGCACCGATAGCGACGGCATTCGTCGGCAGGATTATCGGACAGTCGACGGTAGCCGTGCTGCCGACATAACTTTTGAAAACACACACGTAGCGGCAAATGCGCTGCTCGGCACAGCCGGCGACGGTCTCGCGACGCTCGAGGCGGTCATTGATGACGCAATACTCGCGGTAGCTGCTGAAGCAGTCGGCATCATGCAGGTGTTAACCAACAAGACTGTCGAATACAGCAAGAATCGCGTCCAGTTCGGCGTGCCAATTGGCAGCTTTCAGGCACTGCAACACCGTATGGTCGATATGTTAACGGCCAGCGAACAGAGCTATTCCTTACTGTTGTGGGCCACCATGGCTAATGCGGATGCGACGGATGAAGCGAAAAAGGCGATCAACGCTATTAAGTATCAGGTCAGTACAGCCGGTACCTATGTCGGCCAGGAAGCCGTGCAGCTGCATGGTGGTATGGGAATGAGCTGGGAATTTGATGTTGGTCACTACTTCAAACGATTGTCGGTCATCGCGCAGATATTTGGTAATGCCGATTGGCATCTGGACCGCCTGGCGGAATAATCCATGCAGCGATCCGGGATCATCACCATAACGACCGATTTCGGGCACAAGGGTCCTTTTACGGCCGTCATGAAAGGCGTCATTTATTCCCGCTTCCCCGCTGCCAAGGTTATCGATCTCGCGCACGATATTCCGCCGCAATGGCCACCAGAAGCGGGTTTCTGGGTCAGCCGCTCGTATCAGTATTTTCCCGCCGGCAGCGTACATCTTGCGATCGTCGACCCCGGCGTGGGGACCGAACGAGACATATTGATGGTCGAGTACGACCATCATATTTTCATCGCGCCCGATAATGGCCTGCTCGGCCGAATGCTGGACAATGCTGCCGATGTGCTGGTATTCAA
>CAYWYT010000417.1:0-2248 GCA_964462665.1 uncultured Woeseiaceae bacterium
TGCTAGAGCAACGACTCGATCGGTAGCAGCTTCATGAAACCGACACCAAAACGACGCCAGAAACCGGTGTTCGGTTCTGTCGTGTAACGGTAGTCAACACCGTCAATTGAACGCTGCCAGATCAGGATTTCATTGTCATTGTCGTCTTTCTCGAGCGCCAGCCGAAACGCTACCTCATTGACTTGCTGATCGAAGGCATCGCTCATTGCAACGGCGATATCCGACGATTCAATCATTATTCCAATCTCGGTATTCTCCACAACGGATCTTGGGTCGAGGTTCATCGAACCGATGAATATCCGTTCCCGATCGAGGACAAAAGATTTGGCGTGCAAGCTGGCCTTGGAGGAGCCGCTCGAACCCTTTTTCTCCTTACGCTGCTGTCTGTTAAGGGCGACGTCGATCTCGTAGAGTTCGACACCCGCGCGCAACAGGTACTTGCGATATTTGGAATAGCCGGCGTGCACCGCGGAGACATCGGTAGAGGACAGTGAGTTAGTCAGTATGCGCACCCGCACGCCGTCTGCGCGCAATTTCTCCAGGTTGGCAACGCCTTCTCGACCGGGAATGAAATAGGGCGAAAAGATTATCATCTCGCGCTTGATCGCATCACCGAATACCTGCAGTTGTGAAGATAGATGCAAGTCGGTCTGCTCCCGATCCGCGGTTACTTTGGCCGGGTCGTCATACAGCACATGAGCTTTTCCCCAGTCGAAGGCGAACTGGCCATTTTTCATTAGCGAGACCAGATCACTGTCACGCAGAGCCTGCAGGTATTCAGAGCTGTCATTCTTTTGTACGTATTCAGATAAGGCGATACGCAATGTGGCGAGATCCGTCGATGGATCTTTGCTCTCAAGTAGCGAGGAGATTGGATAGCTTGAACTGCTGTTCCAGTAGAGGTCGAAACTGGTGGACACGTCATCTACTACCGGGCCAACGGCGATCACATCGAGATCGCCGAAGTCGAGATCCGGGTCAGCCTCGAAATACTCGTTGCCTATATTGCGACCACCAACCACGGTGACCTCGTTATCCACCGTGAAAGACTTGTTGTGCATGCGCCGGGTAACGCCATCGAAGCGGGTGAGTATCTGTAGCCATCGCGCGCTTTTGCGGGTAAAGGGAGCAAATACGCGAATCTCGATTTGGGGATGGGCATCGAGCGCAGCCATGCCGATATCCTTATCATCATCAAGCGTCATGTCGTCCACCAGCAAGCGCACGCGAACGCCGCGATCAGCTGCCTTTAACAGTGAATCGAGAAACAGTCGACCAACCAGATCGTTGTGCAGCAAATAATACTGGGCGTCGATACTGCGTTCGGCGCTATAGGCGAACACCGCGCGGGCCGCGAATGCATCGAGACCACTCGGCAGAATCTGGAAGCCCGAGAGGCCGGGATGTTCGGCGATGTCGTCTTTGATGAAACTACCCAATGTTGTCTGGGAGGTATCGGTATAGGCAGTAGAGGCCTGACGGTCGACCTGTGGCGGCAGGCTGGTGCAGGCGGCGCTCAGCATGATCAACAGCGCGAGGGCGGCCAATCGGCTTATTTTTCGAAAGCCGTATTGCTGTGATGTCATATCTATGCCCGCCTACCACGGGCTTCCTATCTGAATGTACCAGGCATCCTCTTTGCGCAGGGCCAGAAAACGAGTGCCGAGGCCGATGGTGCGAATATCATCACGAGTTTCAGTTTGTTCATCGCCGACCTTTACCGAGCCTATACCTGCAAATAGTGATACTGACCAGCGGTCGCCAAAATGACGTCGCGCTTCGAGTTCGGCGGCGCCGGCCGTTTCGCCCTGATAGCGCAGTGCTGGAATACCGCGCAGGCGTGCATAAGGCGCTGCGTAAAATGGCACATCCCCATCAGCGTCGGTGGCATCATCTCTGGTGCTTTGGGGCCAATAGCGCATAGAATCGAAGGATCCGCGTGTTGAAAGGGATGGGCTGTGGTCGGAAATTAACCCAACCTAGTATATAGTTTTGCAGTCCAATGGGAAATTGTCTGGATGGTGGCGTAATCCAGGTTGTCCAACATCGAATTGATGAGGTGGTTTAAATGAAGTTTTGCAGAAACATGATGTTTGCCTTAATGCCGCTGTTGGTTGCCTGCACTACTGGCCCCTCAGTCGATCCAACAGTGGCCAGTCAAGTGCAAGCTTGTGAAGAGCCGCGACCGCAGGCTTGCACCATGGACTATCGTCCAGTCTGCGCCAGCCTTACCGAAGGTGGCGTCAAA
>CAYWYT010000418.1:0-2245 GCA_964462665.1 uncultured Woeseiaceae bacterium
ACAACTCATTAGTTCTGAGCAGATCGAATAGCTGCTTTTCGGCGCTTGCCAGCAGTTCGCCAGTGGTAAGTATTGGCCGATTCTTGTCGTTTGGCGACCGGCTGCTTTAGGTCAGTAGCAGCCTCTCAGCATTCTAGCAGCCCAGAGGCTGCTTACGGCCAGAAGCGGTCGCTCAGTGAGACCTTCATGTGGTGCCACTAGTCGATTGCACCGTGCGATTAATCATTGGACCGCGGCCGTTCGACGCGCGTCTCATTGCGTGAGACCAGCATATCGGCGGCTTCTGCCGCTGCGTCACGAAACGGCAGCAACACAACATCGGCACCAGCGGTCAGAAGAAACTCGCGATGCTGAATCGTGTCGGCGGTTAGTGCCGTGCGGCCAGCATATTTGTTGTGCTCCAATGCATGTAGCAGCACGAGGCATTTGTCCCGTTCCGGTATTGTGCTCACGACCCACTGCGTATCAGCGAGGGGTAACGCATGGAAAAGCTCGGAATCGTCCAAGTCACCGTAGATGGCCGCTAGTCCTTCCTTGCGCCAAAAACTCACGCGCTCGGGATCGAAATCCACCCCAAGCACCGTCTGTCCGCGCCGCTGCAGTTCTTGCACGATGTTTCTGCCGTACCGACCTAATCCAAACACAATCGTATCGATCGGCAGCATATGCATTCGTCCGCCTTCACCTGGAAGCCCGTCGTTGTGCGGTGTTCCAAACTTGAAGATTCTGAGCGCTGGCTCGAGCCGTTCGTATAGCCATTGGCTATAGAGAATCATGTACGTCGACAGCCCGATGGTGATCAGGCCAACTAATGTGATGAGTCCCATGGCCGGCTTGTCAATATGGCCTAGACCAAGGCCTAAGGCTGCAAGGATTAAAGAAAACTCGCTGATCTGGCCCATAGCGAGACCTGCCGTTACTGTGGTCTGTTTCGCGTAGCGCATACTTCCAACGAGTGCCATAACCATGATCGGCTTGCCCACCAACACGATCACCGATAGCAGGATCGCTGGTCCCAGCGCCGCCCCCAAGTGCGCCATATCGATTTGTACCCCAAGATCTATGAAGAAGAACAGGAGCAAAAAGTCACGCAGGCTAACCAGTCGAGCTGCGAGTATCGCTTTGTAGGGCGTCGCCGCGAGAGCAACACCGGCAACGAAGGCTCCCACCTCCTTACTGAATCCCAGTCCCGTCCCGAGCGACGCCAATCCGATCGCCCAGGCAATCGCAAATAGGGTCAACAGTTCAGGCCAGCGCGCTAATGAGTGCAATAAGGACGGAAGTAGATAACGTGTAGCGATCGCTATAAGAGCCAAAAAGCCGACGCCCTTACCAATCACTTCCAGCGCTTCCCTGCCAAAGTGCACCTCCTGAGCCGCGCCGCCATAGGCGGTCAAACCGATCATCAAGATCACGACCACAATGTCCTGAATGATCAGGATGCCGAGCGCAATGCGCCCATGCAGTGTGTCGATTTCTCGTTTATCCGAAAGCAATTTGATGATGATGACTGTGCTGGAGAATGTCAGGGCCGCCGCTACGTAAAAGGCAGTCATCGGCGCCATTCCGAGGGCGAGCGCAACGGCATAACCGACTGCCGCGGTCATGATCATCTGGCCAAGGCCAGCCACCATGGCTACCCGGCCCACTGAGCGAATCAGTTGCGGATCGAGTTTGAGACCGACCACGAACAGCAGAAGCCCAATCCCGAGCTTCGCAAAGAGATCTACCTGATCAAAAGCACGTACCCAGTCCAGTCCGGCAGGACCCAGCAAAATTCCGACGAAAATGAACGCAATAATAAGTGGTTGCTTTAGCCAGAACGCAAGCGCACCAATCGTGGCCGCAACTGCAAGTACGGCGGCAATTTCGGAGAAAGGGTCAGAAAATGGCGTCATCGAAGGCCGTGTCCTATTCTATTTCGAGCGGACAGCCTGCAGGTTTTGAATTAGCTGTTATGTGTCCAGTGTAACCGGACTGATAAATCCTGTTGGCTTGACTGTTAAGACGGAACAATCCGAGCCCCGTCCCTATTTCTACAATTTCTATTAAGGATATTCGTTATTAAACTGTATGTCCGCTTTGGGTCAGTAGCAGCCTCTCAGCAGTTTATCACTTGGGCGGCTGGTTTCGGCCAGAAGCGGTCATTCAAAATTCCTCACCGATAAAAAAAGAGGTATATTGGAATCGTGTAAGCCATTGAAACGATGCGATACAAAATCAGTAAATTGTCCGCCTGGGGTCG
>CAYWYT010000419.1:0-2228 GCA_964462665.1 uncultured Woeseiaceae bacterium
ACCGACCGGCTCGCCGGATCGAATCCGATCCAGAGTATCCGTCCCGAAGGCGCGCACCGCTCTGAAGAACTTAATCCGATGACGAATGGCTTCGCTATCGGCTCTCAAGTCATCGAGGAGCCGGGTTTCGTATTCCAGGCGTAGATTGTCGTCGTTACGTGCTTCAATCCAGGTGTCGACCATCATGGCGGCCAGCACACCGAATACAATCAAGAAAAATTCGCCGACGATTCGACCCTTGCGCATAGCGTGCGTCATTCTGTTTACTCCAGTCCGGGTTAGTCTTCAGTACGTTCCGTCATTTGCAGCGCGATCGCACGCCATTGATTGTCGCGCCTTGTGTACACCGCCGTATAACGAAGCGGTAGCGTTGACGCTTCGCCGTCGGGCGTGTCATATCGAATAACTGTTGTGCCAAAAACCATGGCGGTTCTGGCGCTCACCGATACCGTTCTTTCTGTAATTGATTGGCCAGTTATACTTCCTTCGAGAACGCTCGCGATCATCGCTTCCTTTCCCGAAGTCTCGCCGTTATTCGAGTTAAAGGTGAAATCATCGTCGAGCACACGGCGTAACGTTGCTTCATCACGATTGGCCTCTGCCTCGACCCACTCATCTTCCAGGGCAAGTACCGCCTCTCCCTTAGACGCGGGTTCGGTGATTTCACCGGCTTCGATGATTAGATACACGACCGTTGTCTCACCAACGTTCAACACCTCATGCCACTCCGTACCGGGACTGGCGTAGCTGCTGCCGGTTGGCAGATCTACCTCACGCGTGCCGCTTGCATCCGTAATCTGCATGCGACCACCCGCAACGGCATAGCCGAAATTAGGTGCGTGATAGTGGCGCTCATGCCCCACGCCCGGTGCGAACGTGCAACGCAGGACTCTTTGGCTTGTATCCTCACTAAGGCGCTCGCACACCGGGCCTCCCTTCCATCCTGCAGCGAGTGGGTCGGGAAGAGTGGCGCTGGTTATGGCGGCAACAATCGCGACTGAAGCTAAATACAACATGCGCTACTGAGGACAGGGCGTCGGTGCATCACCAAGTTCTGGAAACTCTGCCAGATCATTATCATCGACAGGCGCGATCAATCCCTCAGTGGTGTATGCGTCCGAACGGTAGCAACCGTAGTGGCTGCTGCGGCGGAAAAAGAACTCCCAGTGCTCCGGGCGATTCTGCACCAGCGGAATCATGTAAATCATCTGCATTATTTCAATGTCACGTGACATGCGCAGTGGACCAAAATCCACAGGGTCGAGTCCCATCGCAGCAACAATGCGGGCAACTTCTTCTTTCGCATCCTTGTGATCCGATGCTATCGGTAAACTCACAATGCCGCCTTCGACCATGGGTTCGTCAATGACCTGCGAGCCCAAAGTTGCGAATGTCTTTACGACCTTCGCGCCGGGGTTCCATCCCTGAATCATTTCCGCACTCGATGTTTCCAGCAAGTGCTTTGGATAGCCGTCATCGCCCTGAGCAAATGGCATGGATACATCGATGATAATTTTTCCATCGAGGTTACCGAGGCTCTGCGCCACCGTTTCCATCGCCGGCCAAGGCACCAGAGCCAAGACGATGTCGCCTTGCTGTGCGGCGGCCATCTGTGTCGTCGCTGATGCGTTTCCACCGGTCTTCGCAACCAGTGCTTTCACCTTGTCGCTGTCGGGGCTGCGTGAGCCATAGACAACCCGGTAGCCGAGCTCCGCGAAACGTGGTCCAAGCGAGTCGCCCATATCGCCGGTGCCAATGACGGCGACTACGCCGGTTTCTGCGGCGTTACTACCCGGTGAAAAGAATAAAACCAGGGCACAGAAAAGAGCCGTTGCGAGTATTTTCATGCTGCTACCTCTTTGAATTAAGGCCGAGGCGTTGGTGCCACTCGGCAACTGATTCGTCCGGGTATTCGCCAAACACTTTATCGTGTTTCGCTTCGCGAATCTCGACCCATGAAGCTTTTGAATCGACCATCATGTGTGTGTGTTCAGGCGCAACAGGAAGGTCTGTATCGATCGCGGAAGCAAACGGGTGGATTAGCTCCGGCCAACGTGGATCCCAGACCCACAATGCGCTGCCACAGGTCTGGCAAAAGTGGCGGCGCGCCGGGCTGTCGCCAGCTTGGTATACAGAGAGATTGTCCTCGCCCTGAACCTGCAGCGACGCATTTTCGGCCCCTAAGTTGATCGCGTAGCCACCACCACCCGCCGTCTTGCGGCATATCG
>CAYWYT010000420.1:0-2221 GCA_964462665.1 uncultured Woeseiaceae bacterium
TTTGTCTTGCTGTTCTTGAGTTAGTCCAATCCCTGAATCTTTTACTGAAAAGACTATTTCAATTTTACCAGCTCCTAGTTTTTCGCCTAATTCAACATTTATATATATTTCACCTTTATGAGTAA
The DNA here is from genome assembly GCA_964462665.1 of uncultured Woeseiaceae bacterium. Taxonomy (GTDB): domain Bacteria; phylum Pseudomonadota; class Gammaproteobacteria; order Steroidobacterales; family Woeseiaceae; genus UBA1847. The sequence continues at coordinate 126 of CAYWYT010000420.1, forward strand.
ATTTTATCGCATTACTGCAGTAATTCGTAATTATCTGTCCAACACGTAACGGATCACCTATTAAATAGAATGGTACATCCTTTGAAATATGTATGTTGAACTCCAGTCCTTTTTCCTGAACTCTACCAATATTTAGATTTGTAATATTTTCAAAAACCTGCTCCAGATCAAAAGGAACATTTTCAATATTCAATTCTCCAGCTTCAATTTTTGAAAAATCAAGTATATCGTTTATAATACCCAGAAGAGAGAAAGCAGACCCGTCTATCTTTTCTAAATAATCCAATTGTTTGCGGTCCAAATCTGTTTTAAGTGCGAGATTGGATAATCCAATGATGGCATTCATCGGGGTTCTGATCTCATGCGACATCCTTGCAAGGAATTGACTCTTAGACCTTGTTGCTGCTTGAGCTTGATCTTTGGCCTTCTCTGCTACATTTGAAAGTTCCTGAATTTCCTGGGACTGTTTGAGAATCTTATTCTTTTGTTTTTTAATGAGTCTATAACGGTAAATAAAGATGAGCGTTAATAGGATGAGAGCGATCACTCCTGCAATCAAAGCTTTGGATTGATTTTTTGATTTTTCAAGCTTTAAATCCTGAATCTGCCTTTCGGACTCATATTGAATACTATCTGCCAGTGCTTCTTTCTCATATTCATACTTGTATTCCTGCCGGATCACTTCTTTTTTGTTTTCTTCACTATTAATGCTGTCTTTCGTAACTATATACAATTCATACATTTCCAATGCCGCTTTCTTGTTGTTGGTGGCTTTATAAATTTCATAGAGTCTTTTGGCAGCATTCCTGATTCCTGTTACAACGCCTGCCTCTTGTGCAACGGTTAGCGCAGCAGTGCAGTATTCAATGGCACTAGCATAATTGCCTTGCACCTTATAAATAGCCCCAATGTCGTTTAAGGAATAGGCAATTCCCCTTTTATCTCCAACTTCTTCTTTTATGTTTAAACTACGGGTATAATAGTCAATGGCGCTGGCGTAATCGCCCTGTTTTTTATAAATTAATCCAATTCCGCTTAAGGAATAGGCAATTCCCATTTTATCCCCAATTTCTTCTTTTATGTTTAAACTGCGGGTATAATAGTCAATGGCGCTGGCCAAATCGCCTTGGTGGTTGTAAATACTCCCGATATTGCCAAAGGATTTAGCAATTCCCCTTTTATTCCCAATTTCTTCATGGATGGTTAAACTACGCTTATAATAGTCCATGGCGTTGACGTAATCGCCCTGATTATTATAAATAATTCCGATGTGGTTTAAGCAAGCAGCAATTCCATTTTTATCCCCAATTTCTTCTCTAATGGTTAAACTACGGCTTTGATAGTCAAAAGCACTGACATAATCACCTTGCAAAGAAAATGACACGCCCTGGGTATTCAGGGAATTTGCCATTTGTTTTTTGAGGCCTTTACTTTCTGCAAAATCGTATGATAGTTGAGCAAAATAGAATGCACTGTCTGGTTGGGAAAAGACGTAGCCGTCCCATGCAATTTTATTAATAGCCTTTAATCTATTGGTGTCAGGCTGGTTTGTGTCGTTCCATACCGTAAATAAGGAGTCTAGATTAGTTTGACCCATAATTGGAATGGAAAAGCAAATGATACCAATAAAAAGAAATTTTCTCATAATTCTTTGCTAAACATAATTAATACGATTATTCGATAGATTCAACGCATTTCTATAACCATACCGATTTAATCTATTCACAACCTCCTTTGCTATTTAGAAACCCGGCCACGTTCTGAATAAACGCCAGTTTTCCTGCCCGTCCGGTTTACCCGCCGGAGGAGGGCAGGCGGGAATGGCGTTGATTTTTTGTTATGAATAGTTTATCTTGTTAGTCTTTAAATAATCATTCATTGTATTTTGGGGTTTAAAACGCTGTTGTCATTTTCATTTGGGACGGTTAGGGCTTACCAGTCATTTTAGCCCTTAATAATTGTTTATTTTATTCCTTCACGCTATTAGAAGCTTCAGGGCGCCATCAAAATCATAATTTTTAACCAGGTTTTCAATATCACGAAATTGCTTTCTAGATTCTCCTAATCCCGGTAATCTTAGCACCTCTTCAACTATA
>CAYWYT010000421.1:0-2214 GCA_964462665.1 uncultured Woeseiaceae bacterium
TGGCGGGGCAGGGGTTTATATCGCTACCCGCAGGGATCGCGCTGGCCTTTGGCGCTAACATTGGCACCTGCGTGACGGCGTTACTGGCGGCGATCGGCAAACCCCGCGAAGCAGTGCGCGCAGCGACAACTCACGTCCTGTTTAATATCGCTGGGGTCGTGTTGTGGTTCGCTTTCGTCGATCAGCTTGCGACCTTCGTTACCGCTATTTCGCCCACGCACGAGGAGCTCGTTGGTGCGCAACGGGTCGCGGCGGAAACCCCACGGCAAATTGCGAACGCACACACCATTTTCAACGTTGCGAATACGGTCATCTTCATTTGGTTCGCCACGTTGATCGGCAGGCTTGTTGAATGGCTGGTTCCAGACAGGCCTCTCGAAACCAATAGCGCATATAGAGCCAAGTATCTGGACGATGAATTGCTTTCAACACCGTCCATCGCGCTCGGCCGAGCAAGAGTCGAAATCGAGCACATGGGAGAGCAAGTGCAGGATATGCTGGCGCAGATTATGCCGGCGATCCTGCATGGCAGTCAGTCTACTCTGCTTGAAATACGTCAAATGGATGAAGGTGTGGATGCGCTGCATGCACAGATAGTGACCTATTTAGGCAAAATCAGTGGACTAAAGCTGACCGAGAAGCAATCGGACGAATTCCTGCGATTAATGGATGTCGTCAATGACCTGGAAAATATAGGCGATGTTGTCGAGACCAATCTAGTCGAATTGGGTATAACGCGTTTGGACAAGAACGTCACGGTCAGTCCGCAAACTCAGGAAGTGTTGCTCAAGTTCCATGCCGTTGTGGTGCGAGCCGTTGCCGATGCTATTGAGGCGGTCACGGATGACAACGTTGACCTCGCGAAGTCGGTTATTGATATGAAGCAGGAGATTACTACTATTGCGACTTCTGCCGCGGTGCATGAGTCGAAGCGACTAGTGGCGAGTGAGCCGAATCGAATTGAGGCCTATACGATCGAGATCGGAGTTACGGAGAAATTGCAGCGGGTGTATTTCTTCGCGAAACGAATGGCGAAGAAAATTGTTGGCGAATCTGCCGAAGCAGTGTCCCAGGCAAACAGGACGGAGGCGTAAGGAATGACCAAGAACTCAAGTAAGGAACGGCCGTCGACTTCGATTCGCGAGGTGGTGAAGAATCGCGGTTTCGACACCGACAGTCTTGACAGCAAGAAGGAACTGGAGCTACTCGTTCCGGACCTGAATAAGAAAGATCGGGGTAAAATTGTGGACACAGCGCTGCGAAAGTTTGCGGATGCTGAGGAGCTTAAGCCCTATCAGGCGGAGCTTATACGCATGCAATCACATCTTGAGACTACCGGTCGCAAGGCAATTATTCTTTTTGACGGGCGCGATGCCTCTGGCAAAGGCGGCACCATCCGGCGGGTCACACGCTACATGAACGAAAAGCACTACCGCATGATTGCCCTCGGTAAGCCAACCAGAGCCCAGCAGACTGAGCTGCATATGAAACGCTACATTGAGCATTTTCCGCATGCCGGCAAGATCGTCCTGTTTGATCGCAGTTGGTATAACCGCGCCATGGTCGAGCCCATCATGGGTTTCTGTACGAAAAAGCAGTACCGCGACTTCATGGAAAAGGTCAATGGATACGAGGATAGCTTTGTTGCTGATGGTGAGACCATTCTAATTAAGCTGTACTTTTCGGTATCCAAGAAGGAGCAACAACGTCGCTTCGACCGTCGTCGTGACGATCCGCTGCGGCGCTGGAAGTTGAGCGAAGTAGACTTGCAGGCGCAGGAGCTCTGGGATGAGTTTACTGCTGCGAAGTACCGCTTACTTAAGCGTACGCATACCACGCAAAATCCGTGGTGGGTGATTCGCTCGGATAATAAACAAAGAGCGCGGCTCGAGACTATGAAACTCATCCTGAGTCTCGTTAAGTATCGCGGCCGCCGCCGCAAACTTGATTTTCGACCGGATCCCAAGATCGTGATTCCGGGCGATGTGGAATGTAAAAGAATGGAACGTGCGAAACGCAAGCACGGGGAGTTCATAAGGTAGGTGATGGTTACTAAAACAGAGAAAAAGGATTGTGATATGAAAAGCGGTACGCACGCTGAAGAGCCCTTCCCCGAGACAAAATATAGCCCGGAGGAGATTCATGATCTGTTTCGACAGGGCAAGTATCCGTATGAGGGCAAGATCAAGACGTCCGTTTATGAGGCTCACAAGA
>CAYWYT010000422.1:0-2201 GCA_964462665.1 uncultured Woeseiaceae bacterium
CGAAGGACTTATACGAGTCCTACTGGTCGACTATTGGTGACACGAAGACGTCGACGGGGATATTTGCGGATGAGGCGCTGGATGCCATTACCCCCGGAGTCATCAGAGTGTACCTGGACCGACGCGCCGAAGTTCCACATCAGGCCAACAAGGAAAGGAGCTTTCTGTCGGTGCTGTTTGCGTATGCGGTTGAACGGGACTGGATGCGGTCAAACCCTGCTTCAAAAACGAAGCCTTTCCCTGTCAAGCCCAGGGACAGGTATGTCGATGACTCTGAATACGAGATCATCCACAAACTGTCCCTCCCATACGTTCAACAATGTATGGAAATTGCCTACTTGTGTCGGGCACGGCAAGCAGAAGTGCTAGCTTTAAAAAAGTCGTCAATCAAAGAAAACGGCCTGCAACTGGTTCGTGGCAAAGGCTCCAAATCTCAGATTATCGGGTGGACAGATCGCCTGCGCGCAGCGGTCGAAGCATCAACACAGAGGTTTCCGAATGTTCAGTCGCAGTGGATCGTTCACGACAAGCGTGGGCAAAAGGTCCTGCAATCCACCCTCCAGGCTACGTGGGGCCGAAAAATGAGAAAGGCGTTCAAAGAAGGGCTCCTCAAAGAGAGATTTACGTTTCACGATCTCAAGGCCAAAGGCGTCTCTGATTTTGAAGGCAACAAATTTCTTGCGAGCGGACACAAGTCGCCAAACATGTTGGCCGTCTATGACAGAAAGTTGGAGGTCGTACCAAGCACCCGATGATCGGATAGCACACCCCTCATTTTCTAGCACTTGTCGGATCAGGTGCTCGCGTTAGCGTTGGTAGCAATTATCACATCAACGAGGAAAACGAGATGCCACCATCCAAACCTGAAATTCGCCAATTCGAATATGTAAGCCTTCAACCAACGAGGACCAAGGTCTCAACACGTCGGTTACTGCTCCAATCCGCCCTTCGATTAGTGCAGTTCCCATTCGCGACACTTGTCGGGTTCGTCGGCACCGCTTTTTTCGGTTTGATACTCAGTCTGTTCGACGACTATTTGGAGTGGAGCCTGACCTCGATTGCCGTTGTCTCGAGCATTGTTGGTTGCACGTTGCTGCTCTTCCTCACAGCCCTATGCGCTATGCGAACCAGCCGAGCCGATCATCTTGGCTACTTAGCCCGCAGTGGTGGAGTGATAGCGGTCTTGGGCGGGACGGTTGTCGGACTAATATTTGCACTTTTTGGAAACGCTATTCCTGCTGAATACGCCCTGTATTTTCGCAGCCAATCGATCGCAGGTTGGTCAACTTTTAACCTCGTAGCGATGGGTTCCGCAATGCTCGCCGCTGCAGTCCCCAGTCTCGTCCTGGCGTGGGCCGTCGTAGTCTGCCACGAAACCCACTTCGGCGAAACGCTTGTGTATATATGGGCGGATATCGAGACCAATAGTTACCACTGGTTGAGTTTCGTCATAGGGGTAAGCGTTGTCTGCGCGACCTTGTCATGCGTTCCGGTGGTGAACATGCTGATACCGATTTTTCTTGCACAGAGTTTCTTGCTCTTGATGAAAAGCACTGTCAAATCATCGGAGGAACGGCGATGAAATTGAGCAGCGACTTCTCGTGCCCGTATTGCGGCTCAACCGATACGAGAAGCCATCGGGCCATTTGGGAGGCCGGTTCAATCTCTTCAACAGGTCACGGAAAAGTCTCGACTGGGAAACTTCTGTCCGGTGGGTTCGACGTCCAGCTTCACAGCGTGTCAGAGGAAGCTGAGGTCGCCGAACCGCCCGGCAAAACATTCAACCACAGGATGGTCGCAGGAATCTCGTTAGCAATCGTCGCGCCGCCTATGGTGTATCTCAACTCGCTAATCCCGACATACGGGCAAGAGTTACAGCAGGAGCTGTTGCCCAAGACGATCTTCGTTCTTATCGCGCTTGGAGTGGTGCTATTTATATGGGGTTGGTCCGATGCAAAACGGAAAGATAGCGATCTGGATGAACGCTTAAGACTATGGGAATCATCATGGCGGTGCGACAGGTGCGCGGAATCGTTTACCCCGACCGACTAGCCTGTGAGAAGCACGATAAAAGCGGCTTACAGTTATAATACCGCGCCTGACAACTGCCCAGTTTTCTGATCGTACTTGTGCTGAACTGAAAGATTCGGCCAGTACTTGCCGCCTGTGAATGGCGCTAGACACACGAAATGCGCCGCTCG
>CAYWYT010000423.1:0-2193 GCA_964462665.1 uncultured Woeseiaceae bacterium
TTGCGTAGGCGTGGAGTGTTTTGATCCCGACTTCAATAATTTCCCTGTACGCACCCTCTGGACACAGGATGGTATTGAGTAATGCAATACAAACAGGACATCACCATGCAAAATATGAAGCACATGCGCGGCGTAACGCTGTTGGAGCTGATGATCGTAGTAGTGATCATTGGCATCCTCACTGCGGTTGCCTTTCCGAATTATCAGGCATTTGCCGCACGTGCTAAACGCACAGAGGCTAAGGCTATTCTCCTGGAGATAGCTTCCAATCAGGAGCGTTTCTACCTCAACGCGAATCGTTTCGGCACACTAGCTGAGCTTGGTTATCCGGACCCACTGATCACCAATAGTGGGTCTTATACAGTGACGGTTCCAAATAACGACGCCAGCGGTTTCACAGCGAGTGCTGCTTTCAATAAGACTGGTAGCGAATTGGGTCGCTGCAGTGACTTTTCCATTGACAGTCTGGGCAACAAGACGTCGCACGGCAGTCTATCCAATTGTTGGACTGATCAGCGCTAACCATAAACTGCCCCCGGTTTATGGTTTTTTTCGACCCGAAAAAAACAGTGCATCAATGATGAGTAGAGCCGCACCGACAGTTATTGCGGAATCCGCTACGTTGAATGACGGGAATGCCCAGCTGCCGAACCAGACCTGGATGAAGTCAGTCACATAGCCCAGTACCGCACGATCGATGAGGTTGCCCACCGCCCCACCCAGAATCAGCGACAGACCCGCGACCAATACCAGCGGCCCGTCCTGACGAATCCGCCACATCCAGCCGACAATTACCAGGCTGACGGCACTAGCGAGCACAACGAAAAACCAACGTTGCCAGCCGGACTCATTTGCCAAAAAGCTGAAAGCTGCGCCACTGTTTTGTTGGTGGGTCACGTTGAGAAACGAATTGATCGGCACTTTCCCATACAGCGGCACCCATTCGATGATGGCCCATTTGCTCGCCTGATCGGCTGCGACGATCAGAATGGCAATGCTGCTCCAGGCGATAAACCGTCGTAGTCCACTATTTGTTTGTTCTGTCACTCATATGTCCTTTCAGGCTGCCAGCGACGCCAGTATTGACCTCGCATTGTCGGCATCGCGATGCATCTGTGCAACCAGCTCAGCAACATCATCATATTTGATCTGGCTGCGCAGGCGAGAAATAAAATCGACATGAATGTACTCGCCATAAATATCGCGATCGAAGTCGAATATATGCACCTCGAGCAACGGCTTGGTGCCATCAAAGGTGGGTCTGGTACCGACGCTGGCAACAGCATGCAGTGGTTCGCCCTGTAAACCCGACACCAGGACCGCGAAAATCCCCATGACGGCGCTTTGCCTGCGCCGCAGATCGACATTGGCCGTCGGATATCCGAGCGTCCGCCCTACTTTCTCGCCAACGATGACCGCGCCCGACATACGATACGGTCTGCCCAGCAATGCGCTGGCACGCTGCATTTCACCGTCCCAGAGTGCATCACGAATCGAAGTGCTGCTGACGCGAGTGCCTTCAATGACAATGCTCGATTGCTTTTCTACCGAGAAGCCGAGCGCACCGGCAGCGGAACGAAGTTGCTCAATACTTCCTTCTCGCTTGCGCGCGAATCGAAAGTCGTCGCCCACTACAATGTGTTTTGCCTGCAGGCCGTGAATCAATATGCGGCGAATAAAGTCAGACGAGGAGATATCCCGCATTTGTTCATCAAATCGCGGGCAATAAAAGAAGTCGATGCCGTGATCTGCCAGAGACTCAAACTTTTCGCGAAATCGCATCAGCCGTGCTGGCGGGCTCTGCGACGAGAAAAACTCTTTAGGCGTCGGCTCGAAGCTCATTACCACTGACGGTATGCCGCGCTCTGCGGATGCTGTCTTAACTTTGGACAGAAGCTGTTCGTGACCAAGATGCAAGCCATCGTACGCACCAATAGTCACCACACTGCCATTGCGCAGGTCGTCGCAGGAGAGGTCAGAAAGATGCCGAACTAGGCGCATATTATCGCGGCCTCATGCCGAGATTCGCGAATCGCAGGCCGAGTGATACCAACACCATTGCATAACTCCCAGCGCCAGCCGCGATGACGACCGCGAGCCAGCCCGCTCGCGCGATGGAACTCGAATCTATCCACCATGCCACTGGGTGGTTCAACCAATTGACGACAAGCGCCATAACGATCGTTGCAATGA
>CAYWYT010000424.1:0-2187 GCA_964462665.1 uncultured Woeseiaceae bacterium
GAGTTGTTGCAGGACTCCCGCAAGGAGGCGACTGATCGTATGGTCGAGCAGGCGCAGTCCATGGGCGCCAATGCGGTCGTCAACGTCCGCTTCGCAACCAGTTCGATTGCGCAAGGTGCTGCGGAGCTATTCGCGTACGGCACTGCAGTGAAGGTCGATTGAGATGGAGGACATGCTCGAAAAATTTAGCCTGTTCATGAATTTTGGTCTGCCGATACTGATTCTGGTGGCCACTTATTTCATAGGTAGCTGGATCGAGAAAAAACACTTCAAAAACATTCGTGAGCGTGAAGCGAAGGCGCACGGCTTCCCGGTAGTGTCATTCGATACGATGCCGGACGACTGGAAAGTCAATAATTCTCATATGGTCAGCGGCAGCATGGTTGTTTCGCTGGACTACTTCAAACGCGTGATTGCGGGTCTCAAAGGCCTGGTTGGCGGGCGAATCAAAACCTATGAACCCTTGTTGGACCGTGCGCGCCGCGAGGCTATTCTGCGCATGACCGAAGAAGCACAACAGCAGGGCTACGACGCAATCTTTAATGTTCGTCTGGAAACGTCTCGACTCGCGAGTGCGGGGCGTGACGGCAAGGGCGTAGCGGGTGTCGAGATGCTGGCATTCGGAACGGCAGTAAAATTCGTTAGCAGGTTCGCCAATTCGCAATGAGGTTTGTTGCGAAGCAGGCAAAAGAAGGTATCAATGTCAGTGATACGCATCCGCTGTTAGAGGCAGGTGCGCTGATCGCCGGGCTCACCGCGATATTCATTGCTGTGGCGCTGCTGCTGGTCTTCCTGATTGAAGTGGCACTCTACTTTGTGTCGGCGGAAGATGAGGTTAATTTTTTCGCGGACTGGTTGCCGGATGATCTCGTTACCGTTTCGCACACGGATGAACGCTTGCGTGAGACGCAGCTACTGGTCGACCGCCTTGCACATCACTGGCCCGATTCGCCGTATCAGTTTCGCGTCGAAATTGACGATTCGGAACAGGCTAATGCGATGGCCTTGCCAGGTGGTTTGATCATTGTGACGCAAGGTCTTTTGGATCAGGTCGAGTCAGAGAACGAACTCGCATTCGTACTCGGACATGAACTGGGGCATTTCAAAAACAGAGACCACCTGAGAGCACTCGGACGCGGGGCCGTGCTGTCTGTGTTCTTCGCGGTTGTGGCGGGCAATGATGTTGCAGGGATCGGTATCAATGTGGCTGACCTGACGTTGCGAGGATTCAGCCGCGAGCAGGAAACGAAGGCAGACGATTTTGGGTTGGCTATCGTCCACGCAGAATACGGACACGTTGGTGAAGCCTGGCGACTGTTCGAACGCTGGAAGATCACGGAAAACTCTTTCATCGATGTAGTGACTTATCTCTCAACACATCCTGAAACCGGCGATCGGATTGCCGATATGAAATCCCTCGCTGAAGAAAAGGCTTGGCGCACAGACGGCGAGATAACTGCATTGAACTGGTAATCTTCCCCGCATCCGGCGCGCTGCAACCATCCGTTGGTATTACTGTACGGTTTGACATCTATTTCGTTTTTCGCATGTCTTCGTTGAGTGCTATGCCCGAGCAAACCCACAGCGAGATTCGAGTATTCGTACTCAGAACCGATGTCACGACTCAATTCATAGCCGGACAAGAAGGTGTACATCTGTTCGACTGTGTAGTCCGCATACAACTAAAAGATGCAGAAATGAGGGTACTGACAAGGTGTCGGGTTCCTCGAGGCGGAAGCGCTTCGCTTTATGTTAGAACAGGCTCTGCAGTGCAGCATGGATAACGGCCTAATCGGTAGCTGTTAGATCGGGTCGTGATTGCTACACTTAAGTATACAATGCCGGCCGGATTACGTTGGTGATTCCAGCAGCATTGAGTCGACCGGCGACGGCGTTGACTCCGTCTTCTGACATTTTGTCCCATTGCAGCGCTTTTCCACGAACACCATGGTGCTGAAAGGCATTGAGCTTGACGCGAATATTTTTGCCGAGTTTTTCGACAAATTGAATGAGCGCGCTCACCTCGGCGGCGCTATCAGTAATGCCAGGAATCAGCAGGAAGCGCAGCTCATAAAGTTTACCGGCCGCGTTCAGTATTTTGGCAGACTCGAGGCTGCGAAGATTGTTGTTGTCGGTCAATTCGCGATGTGTGCTCGGACTAAACGCTTTGATATCAAGCATCCCGCC
>CAYWYT010000425.1:0-2170 GCA_964462665.1 uncultured Woeseiaceae bacterium
CGAGCATGCGCTCGACGTGTCGGGTCCATACCGGGATTAGTCGATCTGCATCCGCCGCGGTACATGCGACATCGAGAACTGCCCCTGGAACATCAGCGAGAAGGCTCGGACCTGTCAGCCTGCGCGCATCGAGAAACTCCATTAGTCGCTTTCTTCGCGTGCTATCCGGACTCCACGTTCATCGCTGATGATCTCGAGATTGTCGTCGAGTTGGAAGCCTTCAAGATCAGGCAGGTCGGCTACTGTCGGCATTTTCTTGGTGGCGTCGTCGATCTTCGCACCTGAGTTGAAGTAAATAATCTGTTTCCAGGCGCGCTTGACGTTGTCGGCGAGCACCAAGACGAGATCTCCGACTTCGGACATTTCCAGCGCACGACTGGTCGCTTCCTGCTCATCCGGAATCACTTCGATTCTGTCGGCGGATATACCCATCTCAAGCAGTTTGTTCTTCAGCATTATGGCGACTTCGTCTTCGCCACGTCCGCGCCGATTATCGTCACGCCGACAAATAAAGTGATCGAAATGTCCGGCCGCGATTTCTGCGATCTCAAGAATATCCTGGTCGCGTCGATCACCAGGTGCCGCAAGTACTATCGTGCGACTTCCTTCCGGTTCGAATCGATCAACCAATTCGCACATCGCCTTAACGGCAGCCGGATTGTGTGCGTAGTCAAGAATGACCCGGAACGGATGTTCGTTGTAGACGTTGGTGCGACCAGGCGCCTGGAAGAAGCTCGAATCGAAGGTTCGCAGACCGCGCCGAATGTCTTCGAGACTGATTTCCATGTTGTACGCCAACGCTGCGGCGAACATTGCGTTCTGCACGTTGTGCATCGCGCGGCCTTCAATGGTTGCTGGAATCAGATGCGTCCACACCAGCGGTGTGTGGCCGTCATTGTCGTAAATCGTAATCATGTGGCCGTTCATGCCCTGCTCGAGCACAAATGCCTGCCCACCTGCCCGAATGTGCCGCTTGACCAGCGGGTGCGAAGGATTCATTGTCACGTAGCACAAGCGTGCCGCCTCCGTGTAATCCGCCATTTGCAAACAATGCGGATCATCCGCGTTCAAAACAGCCGCGTCCTCAGCGATTTCGATCGGAACGCGCTTAACTTCTGCAAGCTGCTCCAGCGTGTCGATGCCGCGCAGCCCGAGATGATCTGCAGTGACGTTGATACAGCAAGCAACGTTGCACTTCTGGAAGCCGAGGCCGCTGCGCAACATTCCGCCACGTGCGACTTCCATTACCGCCGCATCGACCGAAGGATCACGCAAAATCATTTGCGCTGACACCGGGCCCGTCATGTCTCCGGAAACGCTTAGATTACCGTCGATATAAACGCCATCAGTAGATGTCTGGCCCACCGTAAGGCCCGACATCTTGAGAATATGCGAGAGCATGCGTGACGTTGTGGTCTTGCCGTTAGTACCCGTGATTGCTGCGATAGGAATGCGACTCGGCGAATCCTGCGGAAACAGCATATTGATGACCGGCCCCGATACATCACGTGGCGTTCCTTCACTTGGCGCCACATGCATTCTGAATCCGGGCCCTGCATTGACTTCGCAAATGCCGCCGCCGGTGTCGCGATACGACTCGGTAATATCAAACGTCAGAAAATCGACGCCACCGATGTCGAGGCCGATCGCTTTAATCGCGCGAATCGCCATATCGCGATTATCGGGATGAATCGTGTCGGTTACATCAATGGCCGTTCCGCCGGTCGACAGATTGGCCGTCGTGCGCAAGAAGACTTCCTCGCCTTGTTTCGGAACGGTGTCCTTGTCGTAGCCGAGTTCGGCGAGCAAACGTTCAGCCTGGTGATCAAACTCAAGCCGTGTCAGTACTTTCTCGTGACCTACACCGCGACGTGGATCTTCATTCACAATATCGACCAGCTGTTCGATCGTGTGCTTGCCATCGCCGACGACATGGCCCGGAACACGTTTCGCCGCAGCAACCAACTCGCCATTAACAACTAGCAGGCGGTGATCAAAACCCTCGAGAAACGACTCGACGATGATGGTCCGACCATGCTCCGCCGCTTTTTCAAAAGCGGTCTCTACCTCAGATTGCGTCTTCAAATTAATCGATACGCCGCGGCCGTGATTGCCGGACAACGGCTTAAGTACAACGGGATAGCCGATACGCTCGGCGGCACGTACCGCA
>CAYWYT010000426.1:0-2170 GCA_964462665.1 uncultured Woeseiaceae bacterium
ACAGTTCACGCTCGATGTCCGAACCTGATTCAATGTAGACCACGTTGACCGGCAAGCCCTCGGGTCCTGACTGATGCGTCACCAGTTGTTTGCCCAGCATGCCTTCCGCGTACTGGCGCACTTCCTCGCGCGTTCGGGCCAGCTTTACGCCGCCAGCCTTACCTCTGCCGCCAGCATGCACTTGTGCCTTTACGACCCAGAGGTCTCCACCAAGTTCTTTAGCGGCGTCTACAGCTGCGTTTGGGCTCTTAACAGGGATTCCGCGTGGTACAGGAATGCCGTACTCGGCAAATAGCCGTTTCGATTGATATTCGTGGAGATTCATAGCTCGCTTTTCTTTATGGTTGGGAATTGCGCCGATGCGCGCAAAATCGGACGTATTTTGGAGCAAAGCTCAGGCGGACGCAAAAGCGATTGCACACAGGCGCAGCAAAAGGCAACAATCAAGGCATGAGCCAGGCAAATACTGATCAGGATTTGAAGCGAACGCTTCGTGGCAACCGCGACGCGTTGCTACAGCGCGCCGCCGATGAGCCAGACCTGACCTGGCGCGTGCTGACGACATTGAACGCCATTCGCGTCCTGATCGCGGTCGGATTGCTGGGCCTGTTCTTCGCCGGTGGCGAGCACCCGGTATTTGGTGAACAGAATCCGACCATGTTCTCTGCCACAGCCGCCGGTTATCTGGTGTTTGCCGTCTTTTCGGTGCTGTCTCTGCATATGCGTTGGATGCCGCTTGGCGTCCAGTCTGTAACGCAATCGGTGATTGACATCATCGCGATCGTTATTTTGCTGCACGCCAGTGGTGGCATCGAAAGCGGTCTTGGCGGCCTGCTGATCATTTTTATTGGCGCTGGCAGTCTGGTCTTGCCGCTGCGGTTTCCGACTATTCTCGCCGCTATAGCAACATTTGCGTTACTCGGTGAGCAGCTGTATTCGCAACTTAGTGGTGCGACTGCAGATGCGAACTACCCTGCAGCCGGCATAGTCAGCGCGATTATTTTCGCCATGGCGTTGGCAACGCGGCCGCTGGGCAGGCGCATTCAGGCCAGTGAGGCTTTGGCGCGGCAACGGGGTGTTGATCTTAGAAATCTCTCGCAGCTCAACGAATATATTGTGCAACACCTGCGCGAAAGCATCATCGTCCTCGATGGCAACGACGACGTTCGCCTCAGCAACAGCTCGGCAACACAGCTGCTCGGTGCCACCCAGGAAGTCAGCGGAATGTCTTTACGGGAGGTATTTGAACCTCTGGCGGAGTACATGAGCAAATGGCGATCCGAGCACGATTTATCATCGCATCCCGAATTTACGGTCATTTCTGCGAGCAACAACTTGCCGGTTACGGCACATCTGGCACCACTGGGCAGGAACGGCGCGCGGGCTGGCCCGGTTCTCGTTTTCCTTGAAGACGCGAGCTTGATGAACGAACGTGTACAACAATCAAAACTGGCATCGCTCGGGCGTTTAAGCGCCAGCATTGCGCACGAAATCCGCAATCCGGTGGGCGCCATGAGTCACGCCGCCCAGTTACTTGCAGAAGCGGAGGGCATCACAGACGCCGATATGCGCCTGACAGAAATCATCAAGACGCATTCAAGTCGGGTCAGTCACATTATCGACAATATGCTGCAACTATCTCGCCGCGAGAACAGCCGTCCGGAACGTGTCACGCTCAAGTCATGGCTGGACGAATTTGCGGAAGAGTTCTCGCGCACCCTCGAGCTGCAGGAGGGAGAGTTCAGTATCGCGGATATCGACGCTAGCCTGGAAGTACGCATGGACCCCAGCCACCTGCGCCAGGTGCTTTGGAATCTTTGTGACAATGCGGTCAAGTACGCGAGTGAGACCGGCGGCATTATGGTTGAGATAGAAGCCGGCCGCATGCAAGGGCAAGGCCGCCCTTATGTCGAAGTATTGGATCACGGACTCGGGGTGGACAAAGGTACCGCCGACAAAATGTTTGAACCCTTCTATACTGAGCGCGCCGGTGGCACCGGGCTTGGCTTGTATATTTCCAGAGAACTCTGCGAGCTGAACAGGGCCACGCTGCTCTACCTGGACCGGCCAGGTGGTGGCAGTATCTTTCGCATTGTTTTTACCGATCCGGACCGATGGGACGCAGGTAACACTTAATGGACCAACCACAAGCGCTGGTCGTCGACGACGA
>CAYWYT010000427.1:0-2170 GCA_964462665.1 uncultured Woeseiaceae bacterium
TCGTGCCAGCCATGAAGCTATGGTGTTGAATATTCAAAGTACGTAGCCAGCGTTGCTGGCCCATTGTGAGAGCGATAAAAAATCCAAGCTCTACGATTTCTGGTTCGCTGAAATTTTCATGCAAACGCGCCCAGAGCACGTCATCCGCAGCAATATCCCAGGTGATCGTTTCGGTGTAGGCAAGCGCGGCTTTCTGACGTGCATCGAAATTTTCTGATTTTTCGAAATTCAGGAGATCCATGTAATCGTCTTCGAGCAAACCTTCATTACGACCTTTTTCCGAGCGTTGATTGCCGCAGTATTCGCACTTAACAGAGCGTGACACGTACACGCGGCAAAGTTCTTTGAGCGCATGTTCGACGATGCCGTCGTGAAATGAATCATTCCAGACGGTCGCGAAGGCTTTCATGATCGGTGGGCGATGCGCGCGAATTGCCTGACTCTCCGGTCTGGGTGTGCCGTGCTTCGCACAGCGTTCGAGCTCAGCAATCATCTCCGGATCGTTGATTACTTCTGCAGCGACAAAACTAACGCGTTGTTCAGCCATATCTAATCTCCTGATTTTCCAGCGAATCGTGACAATAGGATGTAGACAATGCTCAGTACGATGCCCGTCACTGCCATTGACGACCAGACCGCGGTCGGCTTTGCTGGATCGATAAAGGGTTGTACGAGGATAGGTGCGCAGAACTGCCCTGCGAACATTGCGGTTGTTACGATGCCAACTCCGAAACCGCGGCGCGTGGGAGGAACGATTGAGAGTATCCAGCTGCTTTGATTCGGAACGTACAAGCCAAAGCCAATTCCGGCAACGACCATGCCGAGTAGTGCGGTGGCATAGCTCGTGGCCGCAGCAACGACGAAATATCCCAGCGCCATCGATAAATACAGAGCCGCATAAATAGCGACGAAATTCATGCGTTGCTTAAAGCGCGAATACGCAAGCGAACTCAGTGCGCCGATGGTATTACCCAGTGCGATAGCGGCGCCCATCTGAAACGGCGTAGCCGCGAACGTATCACGCAGGTAAAACGGCAGCTGCACCGGCGTAATGAAAAACATGGCGGACGCAAAAAAGGCAGAAATAAATACAAAGGATGCCGGTCCAACCGGAATTGACGGCAAGCTTGATGGCGTGTCGTCTGCTTTAGGGGTTACTTTCGGCAGACTCTCGCTCAACGCTAGCAGCCCGCTTGGCAAGAGGACAAAGGCGATCAGGTAGCCAAGAAAGGGCGCCTGCCAGCTGACGTTCGCAAGATAGCCACCGAGCAGCATGAAGATGACGCCGCCGAACTTCATCGCAGAGCCTTGCCAGCCAACTATCTTGTTTCTGGCTGGGCCTTCGTAATAGTCGCCAACCATGGCGACCGTAGCGGTCTTTATGCCGGCTATGGACAGACCCAAAATGGCACGACCGACAAACATGAAGAAGAAACTGTCGGCGAAATAACCCGATGCGCCGCTGATGCCGAATATGACCAAGGACACATTCAATAATGTCTTGCGGCCTATATTGTCACTGAGCCAGCCGACGACAGGTGCGCCGAGAATGATGAAGAACGCCGGTATTGATAACAGGATGAACTTGGTCAGGAACATCACGGTCGGGTCGCCCGGCAGAACGTCGATCATTGCCAGTATGGCTCTGGCGAAGGGTTCGTTTTGGACGTTATCCGCGAATACACGCGCGATTTCGGGCATCGCCGGTGAGGCTAATGGTGTGGCTAGCAAGGCGACTGCGGTGGCGGCCAATATGACGAACAGTCCATGTGCACTAAGCGTTGGCGGTGAGTCACTTGCGGTGAAGTTGGAAGACATTGGCGTAGTCCTTTGCAATCGTTTGCACAGTGTGCAGTAGCAGTGAATTCAGGTCAATTTGATACGGCCAGCCTTAGTATTTCCTGCTTGTGCCTTGGTCATTACTCATATCACGTCCGCGATCAGTTTGATTTCCATCAGGAAAAAAACCACCAATAGAATCTTGTTAAAGGCTTCCATGGACATCCTGTCCGCGAGACCGATGCCGATACGTGTAAAAATCAATGTCGGCACTAGTGCGATCAAACTAAGCCGAAGGCGTTCTCCGGTAATCAGGTCATTGCTCAACGCGCCGGTCATTTGTGCGGCTGAGAACACCATAAATGTAAACGCGACAATAAAGGCGTACTGC
>CAYWYT010000428.1:0-2165 GCA_964462665.1 uncultured Woeseiaceae bacterium
TCTGACCGGCAACGCCTAAAGGCTTAACTTTACGGCCGGGAAACGCGTACTCGAGCTTGTCCGCCCAACCCGCGTAGTAGAAGAAATGCGCCGCTGCCAGCGGAATGTCCACGTCGCGCGATTCGCGAATGGGTTTGCCGCCGTCCAGTGATTCGATCACCGCGAATTCTCTGGAACGTTCCTGCAGAATTCTAGCGATGCGATAGATGTACTTGCCGCGCTCTGACGCTTTCATCCGTGACCAGGCAGGGAACGCTTTGCGAGCAGCTTTGACGGCCTTATCGACGTCCGCATCAGATGCCATCGCGACCCTGCTTAGCTTCTCTTCATTCGCAGGGTTGATCGTATCGAAGTATTTACCCTTTTCAGGCGCGACGAACTCCCCACCGATGAAAAGATCGTACTTTTTCTTGATCTTGACGTGATCGGTGCTCTCCGGCGCCGGCGAGTATTGCCAGCCGTCGTCAAACGCTAGTTTATTTTCTGGAGTAGCCATCGTTAATCCTTAGAAAAATAGTCAGCCGACTGATACACACCGGTCGCCTGTTTTCGTAACTGCATGAGCACATCGTTCGCGAGTGAGCTTGCGCCAAATCGAAACCACTCCGGCGTCATCCACGCACTGCCGAGGGTCTCGCGCAGCATCACCAGGTAGTGCACGGCGAGCTTGGCGGTAGATATGCCGCCTGCGGGTTTCATGCCAACCATGCGGCCGGTCTCGTAGTAGTAGTCACGGATTGCCTGCAGCATAACCAGCGTCACTTGCATCGTTGCCGCAGGCTGAATCTTGCCGGTGGACGTCTTGATGAAATCCGCGCCAGCATGCATCGCCAGCTCACTGGCACGACGTACCTGATCAAGTGTGCCGAGCTCGCCGGTTTCGAGAATTACTTTCAGGTGCGCCTCGCCGCAGGCCTCCTTAACCGCCAGGATCTCGTCAAATACCATGTCGTAATTGCCGGACAGGAACTCGCCGCGAGAAATCACCATATCAATCTCATTCGCGCCAGCAGCGACGGCCATGCGCGTATCGTCAAGTTTGACCGATAATGGCGCTTGCCCGCTCGGGAACGCGGTTGCGACCGAAGCGACATTGATGTCGAGGTCGCCGAGTGCTTCTCTGGCAATACCCACCATTGTTGGATAAACACAGACGGCTGCAACATGCGGCAAGCCCGGCATCGCGTCATGCAGGTGAATCGCTTTTTGACACAGCTGTCGCACTTTGCCCGGCGTGTCCTGGCCCTCGAGCGTCGTCAGGTCGATCATCGACAGGATGAGTTTAAGCGCTTCTATTTTTGATGCGGATTTAATACTGCGCGTCTGAAAACGCGCAACGCGCTCGTTAATACCAACTTCGTCGATCGCTGCAACCTTGCTCAAATCCGGCAGTTTATTCTTGATCAGTTCCATCTCAGGCGACTGCCGTTTCCAGAGCAACAAGAATCATTTCATCAAATGTTGTTTGGCGTTCCTCGGACGACAACGCGTCGCCAGTAACGATGTCATCGCTGACGGTGCAAATTGCCAGGGCCTCAACGTCGTGCTCGGCCGCGATCGCATAAATGCCTGCAGCCTCCATCTCTACGCCATAGACGTTGTACTTAGCCATCGTTTGGAACATATCGGGATCCGGTGTGTAAAACAGATCCGCCGAAAAAATATTGCCCACGTGATAACGCACTTTGTTCTGCTCTGCCGCGGCGACGGCTTTTTGCACCAGGTCATAGGTCGCGATTGCCGCGTAGTCGTAGCCACCGAAGCGCATGCGATTACAATTGGAATCTGTCGACGCGCCCATCGCGATAATAATGTCGCGCAACTTGACGTCGGGGTGACTGGTGCCGCAGCTACCGACGCGAATCACGCGTTTGACACCGTAGTCGGTGACCAGCTCGGTGCAATAAATAGACACGGACGGAATTCCCATGCCATGCGCCATAACTGACACCGGTGCGCCTTTGTAGGTACCGGTAAATCCCCACATGTTGCGTACGTCGGTAACCCGCCGTACGTCTTCAAGATAGGTTTCTGCAATATATTGTGCCCGCAACGGGTCGCCGGGCATCAGCACCGTTTCAGCAAAGTCGCCGGGCGCTGCATTCATATGTTTGGTAGCCATAATTCTCGCTTCTGAGGTGGGTCTGCGCCACACTTAATCCTTA
>CAYWYT010000429.1:0-2165 GCA_964462665.1 uncultured Woeseiaceae bacterium
CTCTATAGTTAGAGTTTAGGTGTTGCGCCGACCGATTGAAGTCACAACCCAAAGCAGCCGTTCGAAACTTCGCGTTATTGCGGGCGTCAAGGCGATTCGCATGCTCTCGTGAAGTAGAATATTCGTGTGAGCAGAAAGCGTAAAACTGTGGATCTTATCCGTCATTTTGATGATGGCCATCCAACAGCATCTTCCATCGCTCCACTAGTTTGTTTTGTTTCCATACTTACCACTGCTAATCCTTTTTCGCCTCGTCAGTATTTTCGGCGCGGTCAGCGCTTATTGCGCCCAGACCGATCAATTCTGGTATACATCAGCGGAAGGAAATTGGCCTCTGGCTGCAAGCTTCTCTCTTGCGCTTTTTCTATTGTTTGTCTGGAATGGATTTGTTGCCTATGACGATTGGAATCGCACCATAGGAACGAATGTGATGATTGTTGTGAATACATTGGCAATCGCAACTACGCTCTATACTTTCAATTCACTCCACGATAGCGCCGCTTTGCTGGCCGATGGCGCGTTGTCGACAAAGAACTCGGCTACTATCAATATGATGTGTCATCGCTGTGGATTGAGTTTTATCCATGGGGCAAGTTTCACGCGGTAGACGAGAGCTGGCAGTCGCCGTATGTCGGTAAGTGGCAAGCGCCGTATCAGATACGCGGCCATGAGGATGATGGGTGGCGAAACGGCTACATTTATTCGGATAAGTTTGATGCACCCTGGGATTTCGATCTACAGGGAGATACGTTGACTCTGACAACCCCTGAATACTTCAATGAGTGGGAAAGATCGACGGTCATCCTCGAGCGTGATCGCTCCGAATAGTTCTTTTAGGCTTGGTAAAGTCATCGCCACGCGATCGCCTGCGCCAGCGGCGCAATACCCGGTTCCACCACATGATCGAACCAGTAACAAACATCGCCGCGGGTGCTAACCCGAAGGTGGCCCAGATCGCTTTGATCGTCTGGTCACAAACGCCCGGTCCATCGCAGGGAATTCCAATCCCGTTGATTCGGCCGAAGTGTAGAAAGGCGAGCCAATAGAGCACGTCGTCGATGAAGTGCTGCCGATTATTTCCCTCTGTCACCGGCTCAATGTTGTCCGCGAGCGCGTGGAATGGCTCCGGAAAACATAGATACACGCCGCTAAGAGCAAAGATGAAAATGAAGGCGAAGCTCCAGAACCCGATCACGCTGTGCAAGTCCCATACGAATCGCCTCCAGCCAATCCCGCGTTGCAAGGTCATACTACGGCGCCATCGCCGTGTACCTGGCCACCAGATCAACAGGCCTGTTAGTGCGAGCAGCAGCGTGGCGATTGCGCCGATGCCATTCACGGTACGACCGATATCGCCGGAAAAGAGATTGTCATGCAGATCCATCAAAGCCTCTACATATTCGATATTGATCGCCGGGGTGCCGCCGCGACTTGATGCCAGCTCAGGTATCGCAGCCGCGTAGAGTTCGTTCCGATAAACCAGCACACTGCCGCTTACGCTGATGACGAAGATATAAACCCCGAGTCCGATACCCGCCCAGAGATGGACTTGAAAAATGGCCCGGCGTAACACCGTCTTTTGCGGAAGTCGCAGCCAGCGCTGCCACGCGGTTGATGTACGCAGTTGAGACATTGCTGGACTAGGGAGATCCATTCTCCGTTGGGCTGTTGATAATATCGTCGTAGACCGCCTGTGACAGATATTGCGGCTGGTAAATTACGTTTTGCCGATCCAGCGCGCGCACGAACGCACGCAGATGATTACGCGAGCCTTTCATGAGATTCTCGTAAACCATGACGATATCATCATTTTCCGATACCTCAGCGAGTCTGTCTTCGAGGTCTATCAAATCGATCTCCTCAACTTCTGCGCCAACCATTAGAGCATCGATAAGCGATGCCGAACCACGGGCCACGAGAACATCGTATAGCCCCTGCAGTGACGCGTCCGTAAAGACTCCCATTGGATTTGCTCCAACCGGATCAGGGATCGCGTAACGCTCAAGCAGAAGTAGTACAGCTTGAGTATGCGTCGACTCACTTATCGAAATATTCTCGAATATGTTTTGCTGCCAAAAACCATTTAGCACCACGTAAACATCGTGCGCGAGCTTCTCTTCTTCACGCATGAAGACAAGCCCCGCCTCCTCCGCGGCTGTGATCGT
>CAYWYT010000430.1:0-2164 GCA_964462665.1 uncultured Woeseiaceae bacterium
AACGGTTCAGATTGTGGTTCGTTCCTCACACAATCTAACCTTATTCGTTAGGTTTTTTTGGGGGGGGATTCACAATTACCTTAACAGGAATAGTCCTAACTTGCAGATTTGCTTAAATGGTTAACATTGCCAATAATAGCCTCTGCCATTGCGATAACTTGTTGAGGCGAGTAAAATGGCTGAGCGAATTCTTCAGTATCTTGTTGACGATGATCTTGCAGGAGATAATGATCCACGAAATCAGATCACTGCCAGCTGCAGTATTACCGAATTTAAAGAGGGCGATAATCTAGACACTATGCTCAGTCGCGCCGATAAAGCGATGTACAGCTGTAAGCGAGAAGGCAGGGATAGGGTTTTAGTACAATATGATGAGGTTCTGTAAGTAATTATGAAATGTATCTACCAGTACATATTTGTTCTTTGTGTTATCTTTTTTGGGACTACATCCTTTGCTGTTGATAACCATGAAATCGACTACCTGTTGAACTATTTAGCTGAGAGTGGTTGTACCTTTGTTCGCAATGGGGATGAACATGGGGCCAAAGAGGCCAGTGACCATTTGGAAATGAAATACAATTATGCAAAAAAACGTATTAAAACAGCAGACGATTTCATTGATAAGATTGCATCAAAAAGCAGTATGTCACGAAAACCCTATGAGGTGCATTGCGGTGATCTTAAAAGGCCGGCCAAGCAGTGGCTAAGGGCTGCACTGGTGGCCCATAGGGAAGCGAAAACCGAACCTGAACATATATTATAGTCTATGTAGGGAGTACATGTCTGCCTAATAACAAGAGTCTTCTTTCAATCTTAGTAATTATTCCAGATCTTTTCATGTAAGTTGGCGTTTGAGACAGTGAAATGAAATGATAAAAGCACATGTTTTTATAACGTACACTCTTATTACTCTCTTGGCGGCTATAGTTTCTTTTCATGGTCCCACTGTTGGAGGAGCTTCCGCTGTTCAAGAATCACCCCGGCATGAATTTGGTGATCGTGAGATTTTTGTACATCGTGTCACTGAGATCTGGGGAAACGACAGTGTCTGGGAACCTAGTCCGACTTCATGGGTCCAGTATGAAAGCGATTTGGGGGAACGAAGTACCATTGATTTTGAAACCGGGGTAGTCAGAGTACAACTCCTTCTCGCCCCCCAAGAAGATGCCTTTGGCGAGACAGTTCTGGCTCACTTGCGCCAGGGAGTTCGCAATTTGGTTATCGGAGATGCTGAAGATCCGATTGAGATGGTGGTTCTCGAAGAACAAAAAAAGAAGGCAGTAAAGATCTCTAATCATTCAAAAAAACAAATCTCATATCATGATCTCGCGTTAGGATATGAACGAGGTTCCTCAGGTGGGAACTCTCTGATTATCGACCAGATTAGGAGGCGTGACGGAAGCAAAGTATTGTACAAGGAGGTTGGGGCGTTTGCTGAGGAAGTGGTTAATATTAGGACTGTCAGGAAGAAAATAATTAAAGGTGGTGACGAGATCAAACGACAGGCTGTAACTGTGCAATTCAACTTGGCACCGGATCATCTAGAGATAAGGGCAAGAACGTTCTATCCAATAGTAAAGGCATCAGCTGAAAAATATCACATTGAGCCGTCCCTTATCATGGGAATCATCCATACCGAGTCGATGTTCAACCCAAGAGCACGATCACGGACCCCCGCTTTCGGTCTAATGCAGCTCGTTCCCAAAACCGGTGCTCGTGAAGCTTATGCAAAACTCTTTGGTAATAGTATAACACCATCTTCAAGTTACCTATACAATCCCAAAAACAATATAGAACTTGGAGTGGCGTATTTCAATATCTTGCATAGCCGATATATGAAGTTGATTGACGACCCAGCCAGCCAGACCTATTGCGCAGTCGCTGCATACAATGCAGGGGCCTCAAACGTGGGCAGTGCTTTTGTTGCCCATAAATCAATACAGAAAGCAATTCCTGTCATTAATACTTTGCAGGCAGATGAGGTTTATGACCGACTAGTCGACACATTCCACATCGAAGAAACCCGACTCTATACTCAGAGAGTATTAACAAGAAGTGTGGCCTATTTCGACTGGGAGTGAAAGGCTGCTCAAGCCAAAGAGATGAGATCTCATTTTACTCACTCAATCTCTTCTGCCCGTCTAGTCTTGTCGAACAGCCTTAA